>CAYZMZ010000238.1:0-5757 GCA_964479655.1 uncultured Planctomycetaceae bacterium | reverse complement strand
CGTCGGAGGAACCGGTTAAAATTAGTTCATCTTCCTACAAAACCCCAATCGAGGAAAATTTTTACGAAGTTCAATGGGCAGCAATACCCGCACCCCCCGCGCCTTTTTTAGCTCCTGAAAAAGCAACCTCGCGATAATCCAACCCCTTTGCAAAAGAAAGAAACGCCCAAAACAGGATACAGACAATACGTTTACTACAGTCAATGCGTCTACTACAGTTCGCAAATCTCTCTGGAGGGGTATTTTGTAGCCTATTCAAATCGTTACAAAAACCCTCCGGGGCGTTTTATACTACGACTACTTAATCTCTCCTATCGCCGCTGTTTTTCTGTTCGGCATGAGAATTTCTTTCCCAAAACACGCCATTTGTATAGCCTTGTATTGTCTGGTCTGTCAGAGCTTTTTCCAAACGCTGTTGCGCCCATATACAATACTGCGCTTCCCTCTCAATTCCGATATAGTGCCGACCTAACTTTTGGGCAACGACGCTTGTTGTTCCGGAACCCAAAAACGGATCGAAAACCACGCTGTCGGCATTGGAACTGGCTAAAATTATTTTTGCGATGAGCTTTTCCGGCTTTTGCGTTGGATGCGCGGTGTTTTCAGGCATCGACCAAAACGGAATGGTAATATCGTCCCAAAAATTTGACGGACAGGTATCCCGATAATTGCCCGAATCCGATTCAGACCAATCTTTGGGTTTTCCGTTTACCCGATACGGAGCGATTACCTTTTTTCGGATTTTTACCGCTTCCAGATTAAATGTATACTGATTACCTTTTGTAGCAAACCAAATATCTTCCAGTCCGTTTTTCCAATTGGATTTGGCGCCGCGCCCTTTTTCACGCTGCCATGTAATTCGACTCCGGACTTTGAAATAATCGCCCAGCACCTGACCGATAATTAAACTGCTTTCCCAGTCACAACAAACATAAATAGAACCGTTTGGTTTGAGCAACGGAAAAACGCCCGACAGCCATCGATGCGTGTATTGTTGATAATCGGAGTTTTTTTGCTTGGAAAAAACGCAGTTGCTATAGGTTTTGGTGAGATTATACGGCGGATCGGCGATAATTAAATCAATGCTATCTTTCGGCAGCAACGGCAATACGTCAAAGGTATCTCCCCATACGATTTTATCTACAATACCGTTTATTGATTCAACGGATTTTTCAACCGATATGCAGCGGGACAAGTACGGGTGTCCTTGAGAAACGGGGGTATCGATGGTTTTATTTCGCGCAGCTTTTTGGGGGGACATATCACTTCTTTTTAGTAACAATACGTATTTTGCGGAATTGTTTTATACGGAATTTAGGGGGTATCAATAGCAATCCGTCAGAATAGATGTTCGATACCCCGCTGCAAGGTATTCTACCATAGTTTCGTACGGTTTCAAGGGGACAAATCCTCTCTGATTAGAACAGACGCCCTGTTTTACCGATTCGGGACGCGAATCAAAACGATGTCAAGAGGAAAAAATCAAGTAATCATAGTATAATCGTTCCAATCGTTTTTTCCCTCGTTTTCTTGGGAATCAAACTTGCCTGTTCTCCTTGTCGATTTCGACTTATCTGTTAAAATAAAGGGAAACCAGTATAAAATAACCCCCCTCCCCAAGGAGATTCCATCATGATGAACACCTTATATCTGCCCGAACTAAGGGAAATGTTGGCCGAAAACGATACAGAAGGCTTACGGGTTTTCTGTGAGGCATTGCACCATCCCTATCAAACGGCTGAATTTATGGAGGGATTAACCGCTCAAGAATGCTGGGACGTACTCCGTTGCGCGGAAATGAGCGACCGGCTGGATATTTTCCCGTATCTGCCGTGGGAAAAGCAAATCGAAATGCTCGAAACAGGGGACAGAAAAGAAGTCGGCGAGTTCGTCGGACATCTGCCTCCTGACGACCGCGTTGACTTATTAAACGAGCTTCCTGAACAAACGTACAGCGAAATCATGAAGATGGTGCCGGAGGAAGAACGGCACGATATTCAGCGTTTGTCTCAGTACGATGAAAACGTTGTCGGTGCTATCATGACTACCGAGGTAGCCAAGATTACCGAAAACCTGTCTCCGCGGGAGGCGTTGGAGGAAGCCCGGCGGCAGGCGGAAGAAATGGAAACGATTTACTATCTGTATGTTGTCGATAACGAAGATCATTTACGCGGACTGCTTACATTCAGACAGCTAATCGGTTCTTTGGGCAAGACCGATATCAACGTTTCCGATATAATGGAACGGAATTTAATCACGTTAAAATCGTCTGACGACCGGGAATATGCAGCTCAACTAGCCGCCAAGTACGACGTTTTAGCGTTGCCGGTAGTAGACGACGAATATCATTTGTTGGGGATTGTAACCCATGACGACGTGATGGACGTTATGATTGAGGAGGCGGAGGAAGACGCCCAGATCGCGGCTGGTGTTTCGCCGTTGGAAAACGGATACATGGAAACCCCTATTCATACCATCGTTTGGAAGCGCGGAATGTGGCTGGTTATTTTATTCTTTGGTGCCTTGCTGACTGCCTGCGCGATTAATCATTATAATCAGACTTTAGCCGCCACGGCGTGGTTAATTATGTTCGTTCCGATGATTGTATCCGCCGGCGGAAATTCGGGAAATCAATCCGCGACGCTGGTTATTACAGCTTTGACTAACGGGTCGATTCAACCGGCAGACGTTTTCCGCGTTTTGCGGCGGGAAATACTTATCGGTCTGTCTTTAGGAACCGTTTTGGGAACCGTCGGCGTTGGGTACGCCTTGTTATTCAGCAGTACGACCAGTCCGGTTGCGATGTTGATTTTACCCATAACGCTGGTTTTGGTCGTCTCTACCGGCTCTATTTTAGGCGCGATGCTTCCCCTGTTCTTTTCTAAAGTAGGGCTAGACCCCGCTTTGATGAGCAATCCGTTTGTCGCGGGAATGGTAGACGTGCTTGGAATCGTAATTTATTTGAACGTTGCGTTGATCTTTTTGCATTGATTTGGGAATCGTCTATTGGATTAGAAAAGAAAGAAGGTATCGAAAAATGAAGAAGTCAAGTTCTGCTCCTGAAAAACCCGCATTGATGTTTTCAACGGATAAAACGCCGAAATACACGGTTATCGAAGCCGCTGTGATGCTGGAATTATCGACGTATACGATTCGTTATTACGATATTGCCGGTTTGATTCCTTCCGTTTCCCGAGGCAAGGATAACGTCCGTCTGTTTTCGGACTACTCCATCGGCTGGCTTCGTTTGATTCATTGTTTGCGAACCACGGGGCTGTCTATTAAAGACGTAAAACGATATATCGACTTATGCTTGCAGGGCGATTCAACCATTCCAGAACGGGCGGAGCTGATCTTTCAGCAGGAAAAAACGCTCCGGGACGAAATTAAAATGCTGCAAAAGCAAATGGCGATTCTCAAGTACAAAAAGAAATACTATCAAGATTTATTGAAGAATCACGCGACAACCGACCGCTGCAATCCGCTCAGTGCTATCAAACAAGAACCGTTGATTGTAGATACGCCGGAAGAAAATTGATCGTTGCCAATTTAATAAGTAAGCGGATTGTGAGTTATTAAACCCCGAACCGGGGAGGCGATTCGGCTACCGCTGGTTGCCGAAAAAAGGATTGACGTTGTAATATTGCCGATTTTGAATACCGCATTGAACAGATGTATATGTGGAGGGAAGGCGTCTCGCCTTTCTGCGGTCGTCCCCGGCCGCTTAACGCCGTTCGATTTTGAATACCGCTTGTTCCCCAACCGCGTAGCGGTTGAATATTCATAGCCGTGCGTGAAACACACGGAAAAGTACAAAAAACGTCCCCAACCGCATAGCGGTTTCCGTTCGGTAGAACGCCGCATTCCGCCCTCGATTCTTTCCTCGCGCAGTCAGCCGAAGGCTGGCTGCGCGAGGGAAAAATCGCGAGATGATCAGGGGGATTTCTGTTACCGCCACTGAAGTGGCGGGTTATGGAGGGAAATATCTTCTCCATAACCCCGGACTTTAGTCCGGGGCTAAACATATACTCACTATAATTCCTTGCCCGCGCTGTCAGGCGGCGGGCAAGGAAATCCAACGGAAACGCTCCCCCTCCACGCTCCGTTCGTACTTCTATTCCAAGCGGTATTCTAAATAGGACAATATTACCCCCACTAGCCGATTTTTTGGCAAGCCCGGTACCCCAAACTAGAATTTTGGAAAAATTTTTCAAAATTTTCTCCTATTTTTACATTTTTTTTGTAAGAAGACCTTGCACGAGTTTAAAATCTGTGATATAATAGCAAAATGAAATGGGATTATTTGCATAATCTTTTCGATAATTCAAGTATAGAGTTTTGAGAAAGAGAAAAATCGAATAATAACAGATCGTACAATTTATAGTCAATATCAGGAAGATGTCTCTGGAATATCCTGCCTTTCCTCCCATATCTTCCGTAAGAAACCTTGATCATCTCTGGGTAAGGGGTGGTTTTGCCTAGAGATTCAATGGGAAATGTATTCTTTATAAGGAAAGGCAACATGAAATCAACGAAACTTGTTACTCTGCTTAATTTGCAGAAAAAGGGGAAATTACAAGGTATTTTCGGTTTTAGTCTGCGGAAATTCGCAACCCTGCTGGAAATTGTCTGTTTTCTGGGGTCTTTTTTAGCGGTGGGAACTGTCCATGCGACGGATTACACCCGAACGTACAACAGCACCGAAGCGTGTGTTTTGGTCGCCGGCGACACGCTAACCATCACCGGGTCGGCGAACAGTCAAACGTTTACTTACAACGCTTATTCCGGCGCAGGGGATGTTTATTACGAACCGGGTGACTATTCCTTTATATCAGGCGTGGTTCCCAGTGAGACCAACTTTACAGGGCGAATTTTCATTGCGGGCAGTGCGTTGGGAATCAAGAGTGCGAATTCGTCGGACATTTATGGAGCGAATCGCGTCCTCATCCTCACCAATCAGGATTTCTCCGGCGCCAGCGTGGCCGAAGGGACGCTTTTTAACGATGGAAATGACCGAACGTACAACAACGCCATTCAGATTCGTGGCGTCGGCGGCTTGCGCGTCGGATGGGCGAAAACCCTCACAGTTTCCGGAAAGATTTCGGATTACGTGAATTCAGAGGGTGTGAAAACATCCGGCAAATTAATCATTGAGCGGGACGGAAACAATGTTCTCCTAACCAACGGCGCGAACGATTATTCCGGCGGGACGCAAATCGGCGGCGGAAACGTCACCAGCGGAACGGGAGCCACAACGCATACGATTCAGGTCGACGGCACGCCGTTGGGAACCGGGGCGGTTTCGTTCGGACAAGCGGGAAACGTTCTGGCACTCAATGGACACGCAATCTCCATCGGCGGTCTGGACGGAACACTCGCCGGAACGATCAGCGGCAGCGGAACTTTAACGCTCAACGTCGGAATGGACAGCGTTTTTTCCAGCAGCTCGGCAATTGCAGGCTCCGCGACGGACGTGATTGATTTGGTGAAAACCGGCTCCGGCACGCAGACGCTCACGGGCGCGGTTACGGTCAACAGTACGACCGTTTCCGGTGGAACGCTGGAAATTGCGGGCACTTTCACCACGCCCACCGCATCGGTTCAGTCGGGAGCGACCCTGCGTTATTCCAACTCCGCCCCGATTGGCGACCTGACGTTTACGCTCGGAAACGGCGCGAACGACACTGGAAACTTGGAATTCTTCAACGACAAAACGGATGTAACCAACACAGGAACGCCGGCCGAGTGCGGAATCTG
>CAYZMZ010000237.1:2737-5761 GCA_964479655.1 uncultured Planctomycetaceae bacterium | reverse complement strand
CGGTCACATTCAGCGCGTATATACCGTCGGTGCCGGGTATTGTCAGCGCGTAGGCTTGATTAGAGGTGAGGCACACATCCCAGAGGAATTCCTCTATCCACAGGCCGAAATCGCATCATTAAAGCTGGGAACCGGAACCGTAGGCTCCTGACCCGCTAAAACCTTGGTAATATCCAACGCCTGACTGATAAAACAATGCTCGTATCCGATTAAATGTCCATCAGGCCAGTAGTTGGCTACATACGGATGGCTGGACGCATTGGTGCACAAAATATTCGTCCAACCCTGAACGCCTTGCGGCAAACGGGCATCGTAATATTCCAGTTCATTCATGCGTTCAAAATTAAACCGCAAAGAACCCTTGGTACCGTTGATTTCAAAGGTATTCCCGTTTTTATGACCCGTTGCCTGACGAGCGGCTTCATACGTTCCCACCGCGCCGTTAGAATAACGAACCAAAAACGCGACCGTATCATCGACGGTTACATCTTCGTATTTATCGCCGGAATTTGCGCCGGCTTTAATCAGTTCGTCCTGGGAAATTCCCGCTCCTGTACCGCCCTGCATAACCTTGCGCTGCTTGATTAACGTTTCAGCATAGGCACCGCAAATTTCTTCGACTTCTACCCCCGCTACAAAACGGGTTATATCGACAATATGCGCATTCAAATCACCATGAGCACCGGAACCAGCCAGTTCCTTTTTGAATCGCCATGCCATCGGAACGTTTTCACCTGCCCAGTCTTGAAGATAACGGGCACGAACATGAAGAATACGACCTAATTCTCCAGATTTAATAAGCTGATAGGCAAACGCTACCGCCGGAACTCGACGATAATTAAACCAGACAAACGTCGGCAATTTCTTGGACGCGGCCAATTCAGACATCTTTCGGGCGTCATCCAGAGTACCCGCAATCGGTTTTTCGCACGCAACCGGTTTTCCGGCTTCCAAAGCGGCAACAGCAGGAGGCATGTGCATAAAGTTAGGTGTAACAATATCTACCAGTCCAATTGCGGGATTGGCTATTGTAGCTTTCCAGTCGGTCGAGGCGTTTTGCCAGCCCCAGCGATGGGCGAAACCTTCTACGTCTTCTCCGGGCAAGCCCGCAACCGTGTGCATGACAGGCGTAATAGCCGGATTACAGTATCGATTTACCTGTCCCCATGCGTTGGAATGTGAACGCCCCATAAATCCCTGTCCGATAAGACCAACGTTGATTTCTGCCATTAGGTTTCTCCTATTTTTAATAATTGAGGGTAATATACTTCAATGATAGAACGTGCAGGAGTATAAATTTGTTTACTATCAGTGAAGTACTGGATTCTTTCTCGATAAAAGTATTTCAAACGAATCCATTTCGGTTCTTAAATTGTATTTCTCCATTGTACGCTGGAATCAAGTCTTTTGCAAGAGAGGGGGGCAAAAAATTTTTTAATTTTTTTCAGAACGTTTTTTAAGTCATAAAACTGTTATTATGGATTTCCATAGTAACAGAAACGGCTCTAACTGTTATTATAGATTTCCATAGTAACAGAAACGGGCTTAACTGTTATTATAGATTTCCATAGTAACAGAAACGGGCTTAACTGTTATTATAAATTTCCATAGTAACAGAAACGGCTCTAACTGTTATTATAAATTTCCATAGTAACAGAAACGGCTCTAACTGTTATTATAGATTTCCATAGTAACAGAAACGGCTCTAACTGTTATTATAGATTTTTATCGGCTCACAAAAGCCAGAAAGTGATTCTATAGATTTTTATCGGCTCATAAAAGCCAAAAAGTGATTCTATAGATTTCTACAAAACAAACAACATTTAAGCCTGTTGCTATAATTTTTACAAGATAGTAACTCCGGGAAAGACGGCGAACAACCGTCTTCCCGGAAATTCCCTGAATGTAAGAGGGGAATTATTTTCTGTCCCCGTATCCGTTGGGATGGTTTTTATGCCAGTTCCAAGCGGTATCGACAATAGATTCTATGCTGGGGAAGTTCGGTTTCCAGCCTAATTCTTTGCGAATCGTATCGGAACCGGCGATAAGCGTTGCAGGGTCGCCGGCACGACGAGCGACAATATCCGCAGGAATCGGATGACCGGTAATCGCGCGTGCGGCTTCGATAACCTGCTTAACCGAATACCCCGCTCCGTTTCCTAAATTGTACTTCCGGCTACCGTTATCCAAATCTTGAAGAGCTAAAATATGAGCTTGAGCCAAGTCCATAATATGAATATAATCGCGAACGCAAGTTCCGTCTTCCGTTGGATAGTCGTCGCCAAAAATACTCAGTTTTTCCCGCTGACCTAACGCAACCTGCAATACCAGCGGAATTAAATGCGTTTCCGGCGAATGGTCCTCACCACGCGAGGGAGAAGCTCCCGCCGCATTAAAATACCGCAACGCCGCATACTTAATTCTATCCGTTTTATCTAACCAGTATAAAAACCGTTCGATAATCGACTTTGACTCCCCATACGGACTGCCGGGAACAATACGCTCCTTTTCTGTAATGGGCATGTGTTCAGGATCATCAAACAAATTCGCAGTTGACGATAAGATAAACTTGCGTACATTATGTTCATCCATGCTTTCCAGCAAATGCAGCGCGTTGGTAACGTTGCAATCCAGATACTTAAACGGATTTTTCATCGATTCACCGACCAGAGAATAGGCGGCAAAGTGCATAACCGCTTCAATTCCCGGATTGGATTCAAACATGGCATCGATTTGGGATTTATCGGCTAAATCGCCCTGAACGAAAACCGCTTCAGGATGAACCGCAGCTCGATGTCCCTGAAATAAATTATCAAAAACAACGACTTTATGACCGGCGTTAACCAGCATCTCCGTTGTAACTGAACCGATATAACCAGCACCGCCTGTAACGAGAACTTTCATGGCAAAAACCTTTCGTAAAAGACAAGAAAAAAGGACGCATACAATATGCGCCCTTGATTATAAGCAGAGTTATGGCGCGTTTATTAACGGCTCATCAATTCGATTACCATACCGATTTCT
>CAYZMZ010000237.1:745-2727 GCA_964479655.1 uncultured Planctomycetaceae bacterium | reverse complement strand
ACGAGCATTCTTCAATGGTCGGATAGGATAAAATGGAGATGGTCATATTGGTCGGATCTACACTTAACCAAGACAAGCTGTTGTTAGCTCCGTTATCTGCCAGCAACTGGGTGTACAACGCCTTGATTGTATCTGAACCCTTGACGGAGATAACATCGCCCGGACGCATTTGAGTGCTAGCAACGTCATTCTTACGACCGTTGATAGAAAAATGACCGTGACCGATACCCTGTCTGGCTTGCGGACGGGTACGAGTAAAGCCGGCACGACGGACAACGTTATCGAAACGCTGTTCGCACAAATTCAGGAGGTTTTCGCCCGTATTGCCCTTTTGACGCTTGGCTTTATCAAACAGCTTTCGCAGCTGACGTTCGCCTAAACCATAATAATACTTGATTTTCTGCTTTTCAGCCAAAGATTGACCGTAAACCGACTTACGACCGCGCGGACGGGCCATACCCGGAGCTTGCGGACGACGATCGAAAGCCTTGATAGCTCCCGAATTTTCGAAAATCTGAGCATTCAACCGACGGTTGATACGCGCCTTGGGACCATTATAAAGGGCCATGAAACTCTCCTAAAACTGAGTGTAATGTAAATGAAATTTTGCTGCTCAGCCGACCTCCAAGCGTCAACTTGAACTGGGCTGTCAGACGGGATTCGCACTTGGAATCATTTTTTGTAGTCGGCATTATATACCTATTATTCCTTTTGTAAAGGGGGCAGAGAGGGAAATTATAGATTGCAACGGACGTTTTACCGAGAAAATATTTCTTTTTGTATACGCCACAACGCCCTAGGTGTTTTGTTATGACAAAACCGCCGCAAATCTCCCCTTAAATATCTTCTTCGTGCCTTCGTGTCTTCCCGTTAAAATCGTCTTAAATAACGTAACTAACCCATTTTATAGCAACGGGCAGTAGCCCAACCGTCTCCCTGACTCAGAGTTGCGACCAAGAACAATTCATGAGTTTAAAGTCTATTCCCATCCAATTATACTTCCGACCGCATAGACAACCTTTGGTATACCAAAATCAAACATTTTTTCTATATTTATTTGTTCGTTGTCCCTTGACAAGCAAAAAGTTTTTAATAAAATAAACTAAATAATATATTTTACAATTTCAATTCGTACAGGGGAACTATATCCCCTTGTCAAGCGTCCAAAGTGTTGTTCGGGTTTGTACATTCAGAAATTATATCATAATCGCTGGATTTCCATCCGAAGTTATTCACCTTTACATAGTACATAGCTAATCCCGTTTCACTAATATACAGCTTCCATTTGAAATTTCACGAATTTTTTCGCCTCGCGCTTGCAAGGTAGTTGTAATTTGCAAAAATTCAAGTATTATTAGATGTTAGATATTAGACATACGGTAAGTTTTTAATTCCATCCCCCCTTTTTAATTTTGTAGCTATTATGAGCAAGATTTCGTATTCCTTACTGACGATTGCTGTATTGACGATTTTGCTTATGCAATCTCATTCCATCGTTTACGGTCAAAGCGGTGCTGATTTTTCCTGCATTAGTCAGGCAGAACAGCTTTGGGGACCGAAAATTTCCCCGGACTTTCTCAAGGGAAAAGTAGTCTTTATAGAATACTGGGGGATTCATTGTCCACCCTGTCGGGCTGCCATGCCGCATTTGTGCGATCTTCAAAACGAATACGGTAAAACAGGGGTCTTTTGCATTATCGGCAATCACGCCCAGCCCAAGGATGCAGAAATTAACGAATTTCTCACCAAAACCAAGGTAAACTTCCCCATTTATCAGTCTTTACGATTGGATTTATCTACCGGAGGAGGAATTCCGCACGCTTTTTTGTTCGATGCGACCGGTAAAATGGTAGCTGACGGCCATCCGGCTGACGTCAGTAAAAAAGTCCCTGACGCAGTTAAACAGGCGATGGAATTGCGTAAGCTCGCTATGCCGGCATTAAATCTTCCCGAGGGACTTAAACACCCGTTTGCCGATTCCA
>CAYZMZ010000237.1:0-735 GCA_964479655.1 uncultured Planctomycetaceae bacterium | reverse complement strand
AGAAATGTTTTTCCCCGGAAAACCATGGGCAACTAATTATAAAAAACTGAAAAAGGCGGCTGAATCTTCCGATAATCCCGAAGCGCAGCAAGCTCTCACGATATTGGATGAATACCTTGAAAACGAGGTGAAAAATCTGGTTGATAAATCTCAAAAATCTCCTGCAGCCGCTTTCTCCGCGTTAGATAAATTAAATCGCTCCTTGAAAGGCATGCCGCAGGAAAAAGAACTCGCTCCGATTTACAAAAAATTCAGTGCAGACAAAAACGTCAAGGACTTGTCCGCGATTATCGCTTCCATAGACAAATTCAACGCGGTTAGTAAAAGCATGAAGCCGGATATTGCCAAGGCAAAAGCAACCGCCTTATTCAAAACACTGAAGAATTACTGCGATCGAGAAAAACTCGATCCGATTTTGAAAAAAGAAGCCTTCAAAATTGCATGGGATTTAAAGGATAAATACGGCACCTCCGACAATAAAAAAGTAGCAAAGAGCGACAAATAATATTATCTAACTTTGTTACTACTACTTTCCGAGATTAGTTTTTACCGCTTCGCTGCGATATAGCAGAGTAAAACAAAATTCCAGCAGTAACCGATACGTTCAGACTATCTGCAATTCCGTTCATCGGAAGACGGATAGGCTGAACGTTTTCCCCTCTCCAAATTCCCGTTAATCCGTCTGCTTCCGACCCCAAAACAATCGCGCACGGCACGGTATAATCCGCCCGATTG
>CAYZMZ010000236.1:0-5777 GCA_964479655.1 uncultured Planctomycetaceae bacterium | reverse complement strand
TTTATTCAAGATTTATAGCCGGTTTGTTCAAGATAGGGCGTTTTGAGTACTCTTGATTACGCCGCTTTTTTCTTGCGTGGATTCGGCCGCCATTTACGGTGAATCCACCAATATTGAGCGGGGTCTTCGGAGATCATCTTTTCAAATTCGTGATTGTACCATTGAGTAATCGATAAAACGGATTGCGAATCCTGCGAATTGTCTTGCGGGTCTAAATAGCTGGTCAGCCATAAATCAAAATGCAGCGGCTGACCGTTAATCCGTCTGGCGTAGCCGACGGTACACGGAACGTTATCCGCCAAAGCGAAAACCGCAACGCCTTTTGGACATGATGTTTCTCTGTTCAGACAGGTAACCCAAACTCCGCGGTCGCCGGCAAACTGGTCTGAAAGAAATCCGATTGTACCGTGCTGCTGAATTACCTTCGGCAGAATTTCGGGAGCCTCGTTTCGTGGAACGATGTACTGCCCGGTAGAACTGCGGAACGTGTTGACGTAGCGATTCAAATAGGGGTTATCGAGCGTTCGGGCGATGGAATACGTGGGGAATCCAAGCAATCCCAAACTGTATCCGGCCGCCTCAAAGTTGCCGTAATGCGCGGTAATAACTGCCTGCGGGCGTCCCATTAAATTGGTGTGAATAAATTGACACACGTTATGCAGCTGAAGATATTGCTTCCAGGTTGTTTCGTGAACTTTGCGATTGATAATCGCTATTTCCAAAGTCAGGGTAAATAAATGGAGCCACATTTGATGCGTTATTCGCTTAATATCTGAATCGGTCAGTTGGGGAAAGGCAAAATGGAGATTTTCGCGGGTAAGCGGTTCGCGAATTTTTAGAATGTACGTAAAGACAAAGGCTAACAGACGTACTACCTGCATACTTAGATGAATCGGCAACGCCTGAGCCAGGGCGATAAACAATCGGACGATAATATAAACGATGTAATCTAACATGATTCGCATTGTATCATAAAACTCCCGTTCGGGCAAGAGGGAAAA
Source organism: uncultured Planctomycetaceae bacterium (assembly GCA_964479655.1). Taxonomy (GTDB): domain Bacteria; phylum Planctomycetota; class Planctomycetia; order Pirellulales; family Thermoguttaceae; genus RUG11551. Next base: position 4,776 of record CAYZMZ010000236.1, on the reverse strand, counting down.
AATCGTACAGGGAATCGGACAAAACAGATAATTCGGAAAATTTCAAACGGATTAATACTATGACGACGTGAATTTTCCTCTTGACGCCGTTTTGATTTCGCCCCATAAGCTGAGCGAAATCCGTATTTTGCCGATCATGGCGAAATGAAACGACGGGTTTATGAAAATATAAACCGGAAAAACTCAAGTGGAAGCAGTATACATGAACTTTTATATATAAATACTATCTTTTTTTGTAAAAACATCTCTTTTTACTTACAATCTTATTGACGTACAAATAAAAAATGCTATAATATACAGGAATTATCGGAACAAACAACTATTTGGAGAAATAAAATGTCAAAGTCCTTTCGTCAAATTTTGATTTTAGTAGAAACGTCCAACGAGTTTGGTCGTGAAATTTTGCGGGGTGTAATGCAGTATGTTCGTCTTGTCAACGAAAACGGACAAAATCCATGGCGTGTAAAATTTGAATATCGCGGTCCTTTTGATGGACTTCCGTTGGATTTTGAATCTTGGTCGGGAGATGGAATTTTGTCCCGCTGTAATACAACGGAGTTATATCGTCAACTTCAGACCAAACACGTTCCGATTGTAGAATTGCTTAACAACGAGGTTCCCGGCGGAGTCGCCGTAGAATCCGATAATAATTTAACGGCGCAGTTGGCGATGAATCATTTTTGCGAGCGCGGCTTGCAGAATATTGGTTTTTACGCCTACGGAAATACTTGGTGGGTAGATCGGCGTCGTGAGGCTTTTGAAGATGCGCTGGCAGAAAAAAACATTCGTTGCTATGTCAGTCCCGATGCCTTGTCGGTGGATAACGTTCCGCAGTATTCCCGATGGGAAGAGCGTTACCAAAAATCCATGATAAAATGGCTCAAGCGATTGCCGTTGCCGATTGGAATTTGGGCGGCTTCTGATATGCAAGCTCTGCGCTTGATGCAAACATGTCAGGAAATCGGTCTGAAAATTCCCGAAGAGGTAGCGATTTTAGGAGCGTCAAACGATGCTTTGCTGTGTAATTTGCTTACCCCGCAACTGTCCAGTATTGCGTTGAATGCTGAACAAATGGGCTTTAAGGCGGCGGAATTACTGGATAAAAAAATAGACAAGTTCCAAAAAGACCGCATGTTTGATATTATTTTGGAGAATGCCGAACCGATTAAAATTCCGCCTAAGGGGGTTATCGCGCGCCAATCGACGGACATGATTTCGGCGTCTGACCCGGATTGTGTGCGGGCGATGCAGTATATTCGTAAAAACTATACGGGTTCGATTACGGTTGCTACCGTAGCGCAGCAGGTGAAATTATCGCGTTCTACCTTGGATAGACGTTTTTGCAAGAGTTTTGGGCGAACGGTAGATAAAGAAATTTTCCGCCTTCGGATGGAATTGGTAGAAAATCTGCTTTTACAAAGCGATTTATCCATTAATGTTATTTCCGCTCGCGCTGGATTTTCCTGTTACGAGTATTTCTTCCGGGCGTTTAAACGGTCGCATGGCATAACGCCGCAGCAATATCGGGAACATAATTCGTAATGGAGCAGCCGCTGTTGTAAGGTAACATCTGTACATAAAATATGCTCAATGTTACCTTTCTGGGGAATGAAATTTTCCGATCTATTATACTATGACTGATTGATTTTTTCTCTTGACGTCGTTTTGATTTCGCCCGAACAGAATAAAACAAACCTTTATTTTATTGATTGGGCGAAATGAAACGACTGGGGGTTGTTATTCAAACCGAAAAAAGTCAAGTGGAATCAGTATATCCATTTATTTTCCGGTGCTATCCCGTCGAATTATTGGAGCATTTGAATTATTTGCTGTTCTGAAAGTACCTTTGGATCGGTGCTGACTAAAATAAAAGCGGGTTCGTCGGAGGCGTTGCGGAACAATCCCGAAAAAGTCAGCAGCTGATTTCCGTTTGCGTCGGCAGATAAAACGGACTGAAATTGATAACTCTGCCCGTCGATAGAAACGGCAACCGTTTTATTCTGTAAAATTGTTCTGGTTTGATCGTTCAATACAATTTCATCGGTCAGTTTTTTCTGGAACGAATCCCGCAATTCCTCGGACAAATAGTCGGAAAAAACGCCCAGGGTAATTACGTCGCTAATCGCTTCGTCCCGATTCGGATTTGAATAGGCGTACACCGCGCCGAAAAAAACGGGTTTACCGGAGAACGGCTGTTTAAACGTCAAGGCGGTAGCCGGTTTGAATTGTTCTGGAATCGTAATTGGTCCGTAAAATTGCCGCGTTTGCGCTCGAATTTCCTCGGGATTTTCGGTGATTCCCTGACGAACCGTTCGTCCCATTTCCCAGCCCACAAACAACATGCCCGCGCAGCAGATAAAAGAGAAAACCCAATAAAAAATCGTTAATCCCAGTAAAAATGTCCCGCAGCCCCGATTTTTGCTCAATAAACAACAGTTATTTTCAGGTAGTCGGCTATTTTCAGCGGAATTATTTGTATCGTGCTGGTTATTTGTATTCGTATTTCGATTATCCGTTCTTTTATTATCCGTAATAGGAATTAAATGCTCGTTCTGATTTTCGGAATTTGAATTTTCTGAATTGGTTCGCTCCGAATTGGTACTTTCCGTATTGGTACGATCTGAATTATCGTTGTGGACGGTTGAATCCGAGGGATTATTGGGATTATTTAAGCTGGTATCGGGATTACTCATAGTAGCTCCATTGCAAGGTAAATATTTCTGAAAAAGGAAACGCAGTATACTGTTGAGATATTATATTCGGACAGAGAAGCGGAACCCGTTTAACGGAAGGGGTTGTCGTTTTTGACAGGGCAGGTCGAAAAGAAAAGAAATTGTACGGTAATCGAAATTATAGGTACAGATATATTATAGAGTAAAATTCGGAGTTGGAGAAACTCGATACAATTCCTTCCCCGATGATATGCAAATTCATCGGGGAAGGATACGAGTTATTCAGGCGGAAGCCGTATGCGGAAATTTTCAAGTAGAAACAGTATATTGTTTTCGTTGTTTTAGCCACAGTAAGCCGAACGCTCCTAAAATCAGCAATAGAAAACTGGAAGGTTCGGGAACGGGATTTGCCCCCGCTCGTGCACTTAACACGCCATCGGAATAGAGCAGATTTATGCCAGCCGACGACCCGGCGGCTAACAGCTTGTTATAATCGGTACCAATATCTTCCGAGAAGGCAAAATTCCCGAACAGGAACGAATCCAATAAATTCTCCTCGCCGCCGAGAAAATCGATCAAAATTGAGCCGGTTCCTAAAATGGTTGTTGTGTCATTGTCGGCAAAAGTAAGCGTATCAATTTGATCGCCTTCCATCTCGATGAGAATCACTCCGCTGTCGGATAAAACGGCGGAATTTACAGTCGCGCTGCCAATAGAATTACCGGGAGAAAATACTCCGGTTCCTGAAAGAGTTAAATCCCCCGCTAAAATACCGAAGTAATCCAAACGTCCTTCATTGACGGATAAATCCAGCGCGTATGTTCCGGTATTTGTCCCTCCCGGATTTAATTGTAACGTTCCGTTTCCGGTTTTGACAATATTGGTAACGCTGGTAAAAAGTCCGGTGTATTTGGACGTGTTTTCATTGGATAAGGTAAGTTTTGCGCTGCCTGTTACAGTACCGTTACCCGATAGATTGTGCAAAGTTTGGGCGTTGGTTCCGTATGAAAGTATTCCGCTTACGCTAACCGCCGACGAGGATTTTATGGTGTCTGCTACCCCCAAGCTTGTTGTTGATCCGGAAGCTATCGTGGTCGTTCCGCTATAAGTCGCCACCGCATTTATTGCCGTTGTGCCAGGTCCGACAATAGTCAAATTCGCGCCCGTTTCACCAGAAATAACGCCGCTTAATTTTAGTGCGTTACCGGAAAAAGCTCCAATCGTCGCACTAGCCTGTAGGTGAACCTTATTAAGTAAAGTTGAGTTCGCGTTGTTTCCGCTGAGAACACCCGCAACTCCCACGCCTTCCCCTTGGATGTATACGGTTTTATCTGCATTGCCATAAGTCGTGTAATTATGTAAACGTAATTCAGCCTTGCTGTCTGCCGTGCTGTTGAGGTACACATCGCCTTGAGTTAGCGTATTTTTATCGGATCCTAAATACACAACACCTTTGTTGACTGTTAAATCACCTGTAAAAGTATTTGCATTTCGTAAATTTAAAGTGCCATTGACAATAATACTTCCAGTTCCAGCTAAAACGGGATAAACGTAACGTTCTGAAGTAATCGTATCAAATATTAATATTCCATCGTTATTAACAGTAACCGTTCCGCTTCCGCTTGAAGAAAGAAAAGCACTGTTGCTTGTGTATTTCAAAGTACCATCTGTAATTGAAATTGAACCTTTGTATCCTGAAAGTGCACCTGATAATTCCAGCGTGCCCGTTCCCGATTTAACCAAAGCACCTGTTCCTGCAAGAGCCTTGGATAAGGTAATATCGCCGGTATGAGCGAATTCCAGGGTGCCGTTATTGGTAATAGAGGAAGACGTTTCCAAGTTGGCATCTCCAGAAAGCTTTAAAGTGCCTCCGGTAACCGTTGTGGTACCTGCGTATGAAAGAGTGCCGGTTAATTCCAATGTTCCCGTTCCCACTTTTTCAATAGAAGTAGTCGTACCCGAGTCCGAAATTTTTCCTGCGTAAACCGTGTCCAGATTCAAAGCTCCGATCTCAAACGTACCTGTTTTGCTATTCCCCATGCGAATTTCAGAATCGGCGGTTGTTGAAGACAGTGCCCCCAACTTATACGTACCCTCAGAATTG
>CAYZMZ010000235.1:0-5778 GCA_964479655.1 uncultured Planctomycetaceae bacterium | reverse complement strand
GTGAACTTCTATTCACGTCATTAAAAAAGCATCTTTTCCGTCATTTAGATTCAAAAATTCCAGACGAGAAACAGCGTCTGCCGATTACTGAAATGATTTCTCCGATTGAAGCTGAAATCGTCAAAACCCTCCAGCAGGAAAACAAAAACTGCGCCGCCACTTTATTCCTTAAACCGAACGAAGGCGGAACGATTGTAATTGCCGCATACGGTTCAAACGGATACGAACTGGAGAAAAAACTTTTCCAATTGATTGAAATCGGCTGTAAAAACGGTCAGGAACAATTTCATGTCATAAGAAACGGTATCAAACATAATGCTGCCGTTGTAAATGACGTTCATATTCATACCATCACGTTTAAAATTCCCGCTGAATTAAAAAATCAACAATTTTGGGAAGAATTTTTAGAAGGAGATGAAATGGTTGTTGCTGTCGGTTTTGGAAAACAACTTATCTGCGCATCGTCCGGAGCCAAGGCGTTACAGACACTTCAAACAGCAATCGAAAAGTCTTCGCAACCTCAATCTTCCCCGATATTTGAAGCGGTAATTCACAACGGAGATTTATTTCGCAGAACGGTACAATACGAACGCAGTCAGCCAAAACCCGTCGAGAAATTTAATCGATTCAAAAAAATTATGGGTGAAACATACAATAATTCATGTACCCAAACTTTTGAAATTTCCGGTGTAAAAAACGGCATAAAGTTTAAGACAGATATTTCTTTTGATGCAATCAAATATTACGTCAAGAAAAATAAAATTGAGTAGAAATTCAACGGGTCTTTTCGGCTTCCAAGGCTAATAATCGACGTTTAATTTCCAATCCGGCGCGGTAACCGGTAAGACGATTATTGGCTCCGATAACCCGGTGGCAGGGAATAATAATCAAAACCGGATTATGCCGACAGGCGTTTCCCACCGCTTCGGCCGCATGCGGATTCCCGATACTTCGGGCGATTTCACCGTACGTTGCGGTTTGTCCAAAGGGAATTTTGTGCAGCTGACTCCAAACTCGCTGCTCAAACGGCGTTGAGTGTACAGAAAGCGGCAGATCAAAACTACGCCGAGTTCCTGAAAAATATTCTTTCAGCTCAACAACCGCCTGTTCAAAGACCGGCGATTGAGCGTTATTTACAGAAAACTCAACGGATATTAGATTGTCAGAATCTACGACCGATTTATCGAAAAGCAACGGGGATTTATCAACCGCAAAATTCCAGCTGAAATCACCAAGAAAAACGTTACTTGAATCGTTGCGTGTTTCGCCCCAATATTTACCGTTGGTTTCGTCCCGGGATTTATTTTTGGATTCGCAGCTGGATTCAGATAAATCCAGCTGAACAATCGCGTTATTTTCGATACGAATTACGCAAAGCATGATACAACTATACCAACTGATCCAGTTGATCGACCAAATCGGCAAATTGTTTCATGGCGTTGTCTACCGGTTCTGGCGTAGACAAATCAACCCCTGCTCCTTTGAGCAGATCCAGAGGCTGTTTACTGCAGCCGCCCTTGAGGAATCCGAGGTAATCGTTGCGCTGTTCAATTCCGCCTGATAAAACCCGATCGGAAAGAGCAATCGCAGCCGAAAGCCCGGTGGCGTATTTGTACACGTAGAAACCGCGATAGAAATGCGGAATACGCAGACATTCCAGTTCTAAATCGTCGTCGATTACAAAATCCGGTCCGAAATACTTTTCCAGCAATTTTCTGTAAATCGCCCTGAACGAATCGACAGTAAGCGGATTCCCGGCTTCGGCTGCCTGATGCGTATCGCGTTCAAATTCCGCAAACATCGTTTGACGAAAGATCGTTGCTTTCATGGCATCTATTTGCCGATTGATCAAATAAGCCTTCATCTTTTTATCGTCTTGGGCGGCATCAAAAAGCAAATGATGCAGCAACTGCTCGTTAAACGTACTGGCGGTTTCGGCGACAAACAGCTCGTAATCATGATAGAGAAACGGCTGATTATGCGCGGATAAATACGAGTGCATCGAATGCCCCGCCTCGTGAGCCAAGGTAAATACATGATCCAAAACCGTAGGCTGATAGTTCATTAAGATGTACGGAAAGCCATCGAATCCGCCGCAGGAAAACGCTCCGGACGCCTTACCGCGATTTTCGTATTTATCGCACCATCTTTGCTGCGTCAACCCGGTTTTCAGGATTTCAACGTATTGATCTCCCAGCGGTTTTACCGCCTGAAGCGTTAATTCAACCGCCTTTTCCCACGGACGATTCTGCTCCAAACCGGAAACAATCGGAACGTAGGTATCGTACATGTGCAAATCTGTCAATTTCATCGCCCGCTGACGAACTTTGTAATATTTGTACAGTGCCGGAAGATGACGGGAAACGGATTCGATTAAAGAATCGAACACCGAAACAGGAATATATTCGTCGAATAACGCCGCTTGAAGGGACAAATCAAAATTTCTCGCTCGGGCGTAATAAACGTCTTTTTGAATCGAGCCTTCCAAAGTCGCGGCAATCGTATGCGCGTGATCGGCAAAAACCCGATAATACTGCTCAAACGCCTGCTTCCGAACGGCGCGTTTGGGTCCGTGAAGCAGCGCAGAAAAAGACGAATGAGATAATTCAACCTTTTTACCGGTATGATCTTTAATTTGACCGAAACGCATATCAACATCGGTCAGCTGATCAAAGGTTTTAGAAGCAGTCTGCGCCATTTCTCCCTGCAAAGCCAATAGCCGTTCTTCGGCGGGGGAAAGCGTATGCGGCTTGCGGCGCCAGATTCGACTGAGCAACAAAACGTAGGGCTTGAGCTTTTTATCGGCAATAATCGCATTGAATTTGGATTTGGACAGACTGAGAATTTCAGGATCAAAATAACTCAGCAGCGCATTCATTTTGGTTGCGGCTGAAATGAAACGTCCGTACATATCCTGATAACGTCCGTCTCCGCCGTCTGCCGCCGTATTGAGAAAGGCGTAATTCCCCAGCTTGTTACTGATTCGTTCGAGTTTTTCGATAAATCGGATTGCGGCGGCAATTCCCTCCGCTGTTTTTAAGGTGCCTTTGAACGATTCAATTTTATCGAGCTGCTTCTGAAATTTTTTGAACGCCGATTCCCAATCCTGATCTGAAGCATACAAAGAAGATAAATCCCACGTATCGTCGATTTTAACCTGACTGCGTTCAGGTAACTGATTGATTGATTCCATCTGTAATAGTAAACCTTTATTCTGGTTGCTTTTAGTTTATCAAATAAACTGGTTCCACTTGAAATTTCGCGGTAACGTAAACTTAAAGTCGGCGAAAAATACCGGCAAAATAGCATCGTACAGGAAAAATCAAGCGGTACAAGTATATTAAATAAGGGGAAAACGACGTTTGTTATTTGCTAATAAATTCGACGCCGATTCCTTTATGTTCGATAAAACAGGTTTTCATTCCAGGGCGCGGATTGCTAACCGGAACCAGGAGTTTGAATCGTTTTACCACTTCGTCGAAATTAGCGATTTTGAAAGCAACGTGCGGATGCTTTACGATAATTTCCGGCATGGGAGAACCTTCATCAAATTTCATCCATTCAATTCCAAACGGATCGTTTTCGTATTCCATAATATGGAGTTTGAGTTTTTCCAAATACGCTTCCCACGGCATATCGTTGGTCGTAGGAATTCCAACGTGATTGAACTCCATGGCGCATTGTTCCAACAGGAACTTTTTGGTTGCCGCGTCGCCGTTGGCAATAGCTTCAGCCGCTTTTTCTGAGGCGTTGGCTGTTGAAAGTAATCCCAAACCGATAATAGATGCCGTGGCGGCAATCGCTTCTCTTCTGTTCATTTGTGTAATTTTTGTTAGGTGTTAAAATAAATCATACTGTTTACACTTGAATTTTTCCGATTTATATTTTCATAAACCAGTCGTTTCATTTCGCCCTGATCGGTAAAACAAGGATTTAGCTCATCTTATTGGGCGAAATCAAAACGACGTCAAGAGGAAAATTCAAGTAATCATAGTATAATAATCTGAAATAATCGAATGGATTAATCTTCAGCTTGAAATAACTCAAACTGAAATTATATGCTTTTTACAACGACAAACGCTATCCAACGGATATAACGGTATCGGCGATAAAAAAATCCGGGGCAGGGGAGTATACTGATTCCGCTTGAAATTTTCCGGCTTATATTGCCAAAAACCAGCCGTTTCATTTCACCGTGGTCAATTATAATAACGGGTTGTATAATTCTGCCGAGCGAAATTAAAACGACATCGTCAAGAAAAATCAAGCAGTCATAGTATAAACCTTCTTCCTGAGTTTCGGTCTATCGGCGTTTTTTGCCTTTCCCTTTTCCTTTTCCACCGACTTTGTCTTTTTTATGGAATTTGCCTTTGACTTTTTTGGTGAATACCGTCCAATCAAACGGAGTTCGGGAATTATCTGGTTTACCGGGTCGATTCGCCTTTTGCGCTCCGGCGGAAAGCGGCTTACCGCCTTGTCCGAGGGGAACAACCCGCTGAACGAATTTAATCAATTCAAATTCTATGCGCGGTTCAGTACCCAAGTATTTAACGCCCTTGATTTTTAACAGCAGTTTATCGCCCAAGCGGAAACAATTTTCCGCCTTGTAGCCGGAAAGCATTTGCAAATCGTCTTCAAAATAATACTCGTCCCGGGGCAGGGCGGAAATAGGCAGCATGGCTTCTACCGGAATTTCTATTCCCTGAACAAAAACACCGTTTTTAGACGTACCGGAAACCATGGCGGTAATCTCTTGACCAACTTTTGTTTCCATATACTGGGCGATTTTTAACTCGGTTAAATCGCGTTCCGCGTTTTCGGCGCGATCTTCCGTATCGGTTAAATGCTGACCCAAAAGCGTAATTTGATCTAAATGCCGATTCGGTTTGGTTCCCGTTAAAATCGCCTGAAGCAATCGATGAATCGTTAAGTCCGCGTAACGTCTAATCGGAGACGTAAAATGACAGTAGCAAGCGGAAGCCAAGGCAAAATGTCCGTCTGAAGAAGGGGAATATTCCGCCTTTTGCATGGCGCGTAAAGCCGCCTGATGTACCGGAAATTCCAGAACCGTATCAACCGTTTTCTGTAAAACGTCCTGCATTCGCATACGATCTGAACCATTAATTTCCGTGATTCCCAATTCCTGAACGAAGCGATCAAATCGGGCCAGCTTTTTGGGTACCGGCGGCAGATGAATACGACGGATAAACGTTTCTCCATGCTGTACAAGATATTCTGCTACAGCTTCGTTGGCACTGACCATAAATTCTTCTATGAGTAAATGACTTTCTGTACTGTTTTCTTTGCGTACACCAGTAATTTCGCCCTTGTTGTTGTACAATATTTTGATTTCCGGCAAACTTAAATGCAGACAACCGCGATGATCCCGGCGATGACGAAGAATCAAAGCCAGCTTCCGAACATCGTCCAGCACACGACAGGTTTCCGTTTGAATGCTCGCCTTTCCCGTAGCAAAATATTCATCTACCTGCTCGTAAGTCAGCCGTTCGCTGCTTTTGATAACAGAATTTTTGATTTCGACGTTAGTACGAATACCTTCTGGATTAAATTCCATCAGAACAGATTTACAGTATCTGTTTTTCCCCGGCTGAAGCGAGGCCATTCCGTTACAAATTTGCTCCGGCAGCATCGGTAAAACCCGATCTGGCAGATAAACGCTGTTACCCCGATTCCGGGCTTCGGTATCTAAAACAGAATTTTCGTCTACGAAATACGAAACGTCCGCGATATGAACCCCCAAAATTACCGATCCGTCCG
>CAYZMZ010000234.1:0-5787 GCA_964479655.1 uncultured Planctomycetaceae bacterium | reverse complement strand
CGCATTGCAACCGCAAGCCGGAGCCGCATTGCAACCGCAAGCCGGAGCAAACAGTCCATCGAAGAAGCTCATCAATTTACGTCCAGGATACCAACCACCGAAGCAACCGGAATTGCAGGCATCGCAAGTTGGGGCAGCATTGCAACCGCAAGCCGTGGCAGCCGGGGCTTCGCAAGCCGGAGCGCATTTCGGAGCGCAAGCGTTCTGTCCGCAGAATGAGCAGCTGAATAATCCACATCGTTTAGCCGGGCAGCAACCTACTTTGGCACAACCTTGGCAATCTGCATTTCCGCAGGAAGCGCACGGAGCCGGGGCAGCCGGAGCAGCGCAACCAGACGGGGCACATGCAGCTTTGGCTCCGCAGAAACCACAGCCAAGCAGTCCGCAGCGATGACCCGCGCAGCATTTCGGAGCGCAACCGCAAGCCGGAGCACAGGCAGCACTTTGGGGAGCCGGAGCCGGATTTACGTCAGCAGCGTCAGCCGGAGCTGGAGCAGCCGGAGCGTCATTGGCGTCAGCCGGAGTCGGAGCAGCCGGGGCAGCGCAGCCAGCCGGAGCGCAAGCCGCTTTAGCTCCGCAGAAACCGCAGCTGAGGCGTCCGCAGCGATGACCTGCACAGCATTTTGCGGCGCAAGTGCAATCATTAGCCGGTTTTCCGCAAGCGTTGCAACCGCAAGCCGGAGCTGCTGGAGCGCAAGTCGGAGCTGCGTCGCAACCGCAAGCCGGAGCCACGGGAGCGCAACCGCACTGCGTCATTCCGCATTTGGAGCAGCAGGAATTGCCGAACAGGCAGTCTAACAAATAAAGGTTTTTGCCGGGATACCAGCCGCTGTTGCACTGAGGTTTAACGTAGTTGCAACGAGGGGCAAACATAGCGTTGAACGAAAATCGCGGTCCGCAAGTCGGAGCCGCACAACCGCAGGAATTGCAAGCGGGTGCTTCACAACTGGGAGCAGCCGGGGTACATGATTCCGAGCAACCGCTTTTGCAAGCGAACAGACCCGAAAATACGCTATTACCGCATTTGGCACAGCCGCAAGTCGGAGCGCAGGTTACGGCTTCACCGCAGCTGCTGCAACCCGCGTTGGCATATGCGCCGATGGAGCTAACCATCAAGGCCAAAACGAATAAAAATGACTTTTTCATTGAAAAATCTCCTTGAAATGAACAAGATTAGAATCGAAACAGGAAGGAAAATAGATGATATTGAATTTGAAAAACCCCTTTTTCAGTGATTCTGTTTATCTATTTCTACGTTTCTCGATTTTCTCGTTCGATTGTGAAATTTGATCGCAAAAATCCATTTGTGCGAAACAAAAAATACCCATTGTAAGTTTTATCGCTATGTCTGGATTACAATCGGATTATAACTTACAGACTGGACTATCGGCATATTTTTCTCGATAACTTAAGTAGACATAACCTCTTTTTAACAAAAGGTTTACATATTATAAATATTCTTGTTTTAACGATTCTACCGGTTGTAACGATTATGTAAAATAGGGTATTTTTTGAATGGCTTTAGCGTCGTTTTGAACACCAAATTGATTGTTTTCGTTCAAAAATCAATGAAAGACGCTTTGAAAGGCGGGTATATTTATGGAGATATTATTTTCGTTCTTTCAATGGAACCCCCATCCCCTTTTTGATTTCCGGGACGATATGCGGTCTTCCTTGACGCTTTCCCATATTCCTATACAATACGGAGGCGTTTTTCTATTACGATACAATACAAATATACTGACTCCACTTGATTTTTTCCGGTTTGCACAACAAACCTCAGTCGTTTCATTTCGCCATAATCCGTAAAACTGTGAGTATTTATTCCCACGGGGGCGAAATCAAAACGACGTCAAGAGAAAAATTCACGTAGTCATAGTAAAATATGTTGTAACAGCCCCAATACGCCGATTTGGATAGTATTGAGCGGGTAAATTCAAAACGCCGTCGAGGAAAAAACTCACGTGATTGGAGTAGTCGCTCAATAATTAGAGTAGAAATATATTTGTCAGATATAATTGAAATTAGAAAGAAAACTCGATGTTTGTAGATAAAGTTGAAATTCATGTTGTCGGCGGTCGCGGAGGAGATGGCTGCGTTAGTTTTTTGCGAGAAAAGTTCGTACCCAAGGGAGGTCCGGACGGCGGCGATGGCGGACGCGGCGGTTCTATTATATTAGTAGCGACCGATGGATTGAATACGCTGGACAGCTTTTCCCATCGAAAAATTGTCAAGGCGGCTAACGGACGTCCCGGAGCGGGCGATAATTGTACCGGAGCGATTGCCGAGGATATGTATATTCCCGTGCCGGTTGGAACGGTTGTCATCGATGCCAAAAACGATTTCGTGCTAAAAGACTTGGTTAAAGCGGGCGATTCAGTCAACGTAGCTCAAGGCGGGGCAGGGGGAAAGGGAAATACCCGATTCAAAACCGCGCAAAACCGTGCCCCGCGAATTTCTACTCCCGGAGCAGAGGGGGAACAGCGAACGCTGATTCTCGAAATGAAGGTTATCGCCGACGTCGGCTTGTTAGGACGTCCGAACGCAGGGAAAAGCACGCTCTTATCACGACTGTCGGCAGCTCGTCCCGAAATTGGAGCGTATCCTTTTACTACGAAAATTCCGATTTTAGGACGGGTTCAGCTGGACTTTGATCGCGGTTTTTTCATGGCGGATATTCCCGGTTTGATTGAAGGCGCGGCACAGGGCGTTGGTTTAGGGCATGAATTTCTCCGTCATCTGGAACGGGCGGGGATTATCGTTCATCTGGTCGAACCGATGCCGTTAGACGGTACCAATCCGCTGGAAAACTATACCAGTATTCGCAAGGAATTGGAGTTATATAAAGACGAATTAGCCAAGCGTCCTGAAATTCTGATTGTAACCAAGGCGGAATTACCCGGCTCGGAAGACGTTCAGAAGCAGTTGGAGGAACTAACAGGAAAGCCGGTCTTGCTGATTTCCTCGGTTACCGGCAAGGGCTTAAACGAACTCAAACGCGCCATAGACCAACAGCTTCAAGCGGAAAAAGCCAAGCCGACGCAAGCGGAAAAGCCTCTCTGGGAAGTTTAGACCGATTCCGGGTTGGAAGAGTACCGGAGGTTCTTCGTTCTGTTAGGCGACATACGTTCTGTTCGGCGACATATTTGTCGCCTTGAAACCGTATTGTCTAAAAGGCGTAAATATGTTAAAATGGCTCCGTCGCAGTAGGGAGGAATCCGTTTATATTCCGTAAAATTCAGCGTGGTCATAAATTTTTACGACTCGTCCCCCGAATTTTGCCCCTCGGATACCCCTTTTTCCGTTCCCGCCATGTGTCGTTCGTCCTGAAAATAGTCCTCGTAAATCGGGAACTATGGTTTAGATTATTATTGACATGGAGTTTTATAGAAAAACATGTGTGGAATAGTTGGATACTGCGGTCGTAAACAAGTACCGCAAATATTACTGGATAGCCTAAAACGGCTGGAATATCGCGGATACGATTCTGCGGGAATCGCCGTTCTCAACGGTTCCGGTATAACGTTGGTAAAATCTGCGGGAAAAGTACGCAATCTTGAATTGAAAGCCGATAGTATTCCCCATTTTCTCGAACTAACCGGGACGGGGATCGCTCATACCCGTTGGGCAACCCACGGCGCGCCCAACGAAATCAACGCGCACCCGCATTTAGACGGCACCGGACGTTTTGCCATCGTTCATAACGGTATAATCGAAAATTACGCTGAGTTAAAAAAGATGCTTATCGGGCGCGGCTGTAAATTTGTATCGGATACGGACAGCGAAGTCATTGCTCATCTGGTTTCCGAAAGTTATCAGGGCGATTTACTTCAGGCGGTTGCGGCTACCGTAAGTCATCTGGAAGGAACCTACGGCTTGGTAGTAATATCCAGTGCTCAACCCAATCTTATGGTTGCGGCTCGGAGAGGAAGTCCGCTGGTTATTGGGGTCGGCAAGGGGGAAAACTTCGTCGCCAGCGATGTCGCCCCGTTGCTGCGGCATACGCGCGATGTTATCTATTTGGAAGACGGCGATATTGCCGCCTTGACAGACCAGCACGTAGAAATCAGAAATGTAGATAACGTCCCGGTGGAACATGAAGTAGCGCGCATCGACTGGGATGCCTCCGCCGCAGAAAAAGGGAATTTCCCGCATTTTATGCTAAAGGAAATATTTGAACAGCCTGAAACAATCGCCAACACAATGCGGGGTAGAATCGACCATCAAATGAACTGCTCGATTCTTTCGGGCTTGGCGTTATCTCCGCGCGAATTAGCGATGATAAATCGCGTTGTTATTGCCGGCTGCGGAAGCAGTCTTCATGCGGGAATGGTGGGTGAATATTACTTTGAAGATATTGCTGGAATCCCTGCCGAAGTCGAACAGGCGGGCGAGTTCCGATACCGTAATCCGATTATTACGCCTGATACGCTGGTAATTCCCCTGAGTCAGTCGGGTGAAACCGCCGATACGATTGCCGCCGTGCGCGAGGTGAAAAATAAAGGCGCGTTGGTTGCGGCGATATGCAATGTAGTCGGTTCTACTATCGCCCGGGCAGCAGGACGCGGTATTTATATTCATGCTGGACCTGAAATCAGTGTAGCGTCAACCAAGGCCTTTACCAGTCAGGTAACGACGTTGCTGTTGCTGGCTCTGCTTATGGGGCGCAATCGCCGATTGGATTCTACTCAAGGCGAGCAGTTGATTTCGGAAATCGAGGCGATTCCTGATCTGATTAAGCAGGTACTTCTTCAGTCGGAACATATTGCTGAAATTGCCAAACGATACGCCGGTTACGAGGACTTTTTCTATATTGGTCGGGGAAGTTTATATCCGACGGCGTTAGAAGGTGCGTTAAAACTCAAGGAGATTAGTTATATTCATGCCGAGGGCTATCATGCCGCTGAACTTAAACATGGACCGATTGCCTTGATGGACGAAAAGCACCCTGTACTTGCGTTGGCAAACGATGTACCGGGCAAGTACAAATTATTTGGTAACATTCAGGAATGTCGTGCGCGCAAGGCGCCGGTAATAGCCGTTGTTACAGCCGGGGATACGGAAGCGGCGGGGCTTGCCTGCGATGTGATTACGATTCCGCCATGTTCTAAAAATATTGCTCCGTTGCCGACTGTGGTGGCGTTGCAGTTGTTTGCTTATTACGTAGCGGCGGCGCGCGGCTGCGAAATAGACCAGCCGAGAAATCTTGCTAAAAGTGTTACAGTTGAATAGAACAACCGCGATGCAAGGAAACCGGCGTTTCATCGTCCAACCGCGTAGCGGTTGGGTGTTAGTAGTCGTGGACGAAGCCCACTGAAATGTACATAAATATATATTTAAATCGATTTCGACGCGATGCCCCGAACGAGGTATCCGGAAAAAATGACCCGAACACCGCATTGGACGGAAATACAACCGGAGCGCGGACGTCCCCGTCCGCCATAGTATAATATAGAATTTTGCAGACGGGGACGGTTTTGTGGCGAGGTCTTTACCTCTTTAGAGGTTTCCGTATGGTAGTAAACGGTTTTTTTAATATGATTTGAGCGAAATTTTCCTTCGCGCAGCCAGCCGAAGGCCTGGCTGTGCGAGGGAAAATTTCGCGGGAGAAGAGGGGTCAGCATCGTTCTACCGCTCGTTGCTCCCTAAAGGGAGCGGTTCGATGTTTTTTTGTCCTTCTTTTCCGTGTGTTTCACGCACGGCTATGAATATTCAACCGCTACGCGGTTGGAGAACAAGCGGTATTCAAAATCGGCAATATTATTTCCGTCAACCCTTTTTTCGGCA
>CAYZMZ010000233.1:5269-5820 GCA_964479655.1 uncultured Planctomycetaceae bacterium | reverse complement strand
ATCGGCGGTTGCTTTTCCCTTTCTTAAAAGCACCCCAAGGTTATTTACCGATATAATCTATAAAATCGTAAAATATTTTTTAATTTCTTTTTCCTGTCATATATTGCAAACTACGCATAATTCCTATATTTAATTAAAACAGGTAGAATACGCAAAGTTTTCGGATTAGATGAAATAAACTCCTGTAGACAAAAATCAAAAACTGGGTTATAGTAGAGGGGAATTTAATTTGAATTGGTATTTCCTACCCCAAAAAGGAAACAAGTTTTATGCAGAAAACATTTTTTGCGAAATATAGTTTAATTATTTTGATCGTAACCATGTTTACACTTCCCTTGATTTGGGCAGGCACGGTTCGATCATTGAAATCGCCTCGTAATAATATTAAAGAATGGCTTCCTCAAGGAGCGGAGGTTCTGAAACTGCATCGATGGTTTCAGAACAACTTTCCTATGGAGCAGTTTATTCTTGTCAGCTGGGACGGCTGTACGATTGACGATCCCCGTTTGGAAAAGGTTCAAAAAGCCTTAACCGCACGCCGGGACGCCAAC
>CAYZMZ010000233.1:0-5259 GCA_964479655.1 uncultured Planctomycetaceae bacterium | reverse complement strand
CCAACGGTCAGATTTGTAAGGAAGACTGGAATTTGCGGTACTTTGCCAAGTCTGTTTCGGGAAAAGATATGGCGCAAATGCTTCTGGATAACTTTCCCAACATGACTCCCGAAGAAGCGATCGGACGTCTGAAAGGAACGTTAATCGGTGACGACGGGCAGAAAACCTGTATCATGGTAAACCTGACCCTGGAATCGGAAGGCAATAACATGCTTCCGATGATTAACAAGGTCTATTCGGTATGTCAGGAATGCGGAATTGGAACCGGACTTCCCTTGGATAAATTGAAAAAAGTGGTTCATCTGGGCGGGCCGCCCGTAGATAACGTGGCTATCGATCAGGAAGGCAGTCGAACGTTGATTCGTTTGGCGTGGCTGTCGCTGCTGGTCGGATTGTCGATTGCCACGTTGATTTTTCATTCATTCCGCTTGACCTCAATCGTCTTGTTTACCTCGCTTATTTGCGCCGGTATCAGTTTGGCGATGGTCTATTTTACAGGCGGGTCGGTAGACGCGATTCTGCTTTCTATGCCTCCTCTGTGCTACGTATTGGGCATGTCAGGCGCGGTTCATATTGTAAACTATTACCATGACGCTATTCGAGATCCGGATGGATTAATTGGTGCTCCTGACCGGGCTATTGGACACGCGTTATTTCCCTGTTTTTATGCGGAATTGACAACGGCTATCGGATTGCTGTCGCTGCTGACCTCGGAAGTAATGCCGATTCGTAAATTCGGCTGGTATTCTGCAATCGGGGTTATGATGACCTTGTTTGTTATGTTCCTGTTTTTACCGGCTTTGCTGTACTATTTCCCCTCCAAGAATTTTGCCCGTATTCATGCCGGGCACGGACATTCAGACGATCGAAGTACCCGTTTGGTTAAATTCTGGCGTTATTTCGGGAAGCGAATCATTCTCAATTACAAAACGACCCTGGCGGTTTGTTTTGGATTGATGATTGTAACCGGCGCGGGCTTGATGCATTTAAAAACGTCGGTAAAATTAATGAAGTTTTTTACCGACGATACAACAATCGTTCGGGATTACTCCTGGCTGGAAAAACAGCTCGGTCCGCTTGTTCCGATGGAAATTGTAGTTCGATTTGACAATACCAAATGCCCGCTCAATACCGTGCAGAAACTGCGATTGGTCAGTCAGCTGTCGGACGCGATTTA
Organism: uncultured Planctomycetaceae bacterium; assembly: GCA_964479655.1. Lineage (GTDB taxonomy): Bacteria > Planctomycetota > Planctomycetia > Pirellulales > Thermoguttaceae > RUG11551. The sequence continues at coordinate 4,082 of CAYZMZ010000233.1, read as the reverse complement.
TGCGATGGATAAAACCAAAGTCGGAGGAGCGTTGTCAGTTTCTACCCTGACCCCGGAAATGGAGCAGCGGGGAATCGGCAGTATGAGATCGACTATCGATTCTATCGCGTCTGAAAAACTGGATAACAACCGCGCTCAATTGCGGGATTACCTTACCGTAGATACGGCAGCGGCGGCGGGAAAATTCCCTGATACTCCCATTGAAGAATTGCAGCTGGCGGAATCCCTAACCAAAAAATTGCATGCGGAAAACATCGAAAACGTAAAACAATTATGGGATCAGGTCATTTCCAATTTGAAAACCGTTCAGTTTCTTACCGATACAGAAAAAGACGAGTTAAAGCGTCAGGCGACAAATTGGGCAACGCCTCTGGGAGATGATTTATGGCGAATTACCGCCCGAGTTTGGGCTTTCACCGACTTGGATTACGGCGATTTTATCCATGAATTGCGGGCGGAATTAGACCCGATATTAAATAATTTCGTGTCCGTGGGATTACCGGTCGGGACATTGCATAAATCCGACGTATTTAAGCAATCTCCCGAAAAACTCAAAAAAGCGGACGGCACACCATATCAGCCGGAAGAATTACTGCCTATTGAAGGCGTGAATATTCTTTACACCGGAACAGTTCCGCTGGTATACAAAACGCAACATGACTTGCTAACCTGTTTAACTCAAAGCGTTTTGCTGTCTTTTGTGATGATTGCCGTATTAATGATGTTTGTTTTCAAGTCGGCGACCGGCGGAATTATTACGATGCTGCCCAATATTTTCCCCATTATTCTGGTTTTCGGAACGATGTCGTGGCTGGGGATACTGTGCGACGTGGGTACTATGATGACCGCGTCTGTAGCGTTAGGTATTGCGGTTGACGATACGGTTCACTTTTTAACCTGGTTCCGGCACGGCATGAATTCCGGTATGACGTACAAGGAATCGATAATTCAGGCTTACGAACGGTGCGGCTCGGCGATTACGCAAACGACGTTGATTTCCGGTTTAGGTTTAGCGGTATTTGCGTTCAGTACCTTTACTCCGACGCTGCGTTTTGGTGTTATGATGCTGACTTTGCTGTTTTCCGCGACGTTTGGGGATTTAATCTTCCTGCCGGCGTTGCTAACCTGGTCTAAAGGGCGATTTTTCGGCAACAAGCATTTTATGGACGATTTCAAACCGCTTCGTAAAGTAAAACGTGTTGATACGAAGGAGTCGGTATCTAAGCCGGAGTCTGAGGACGAACAGCTAGCCGATTCCTCGCCAGAGCCAGGATTAAATGTCGCCGTTGAAGCCCAGTAAACGCGGCGGGCTGAACGTCGAGTTGGCTGAAAAACGGTTAGCGTTGTTCAGGATGACAAGCATGACGTTCAACAAAACGGATGGGGGGCGCGCGTTTTAGCAATCCCCCCAAGCTGAACAACGGGAGTAAACTCCCTTTATGAAAGCGGGAGCAAACTCCGCGCAGTCCACAGGAACTCGCTGTGCAGTTGAGGTTATTTTATAGAATCTTCTGTGGGACAATCAGCCGGCATTTCAGGCAGCCGGAAAATGGTGTTTTCTTCGCAAAGGCGGACTTCTTCCAACTGGGCGTCGAAATGTACGCGAAAAAATTCAACTACTTTCTGAACTATTCTTTCGTGAGCCGAGGCTCCGGCGGTAAGTAAAATCGTATCGCTGGAATTGAATTGATTCGCGTTTATATCGTCCGGTCCGTCGATAAGAAAGGTTTCTAGCCCTTCAGTACGCGCGATTTCTGCCAGACGGATACTGTTGGAACTGTTGGTACTGCCGACAATAATCGCCTTGGCCGAATTATCGGGATTCTGTCTTTTTAACGAGGCGGAAATCTGTTTAACCGCATTTTGACGATTTTGCGTAGCGTAACAAATATCCTTGACCGAGGGTCCGACAATTCCGGGGAATTTATGCTTGAGTAACTGAATCATCTTGGCGGCTTCTACCATCGACAAAGTCGTTTGCGTTATATAGGCAATCTTGCGTTGATCCGATTTTGAATTATCCGAAAAATACGCTTTTTGACTTAACTGCTCAATCGCGTCAACGGAATCGACGACCCAGATTTTATCCGGCGCTTCCCCCTGTACCCCTTCAACTTCGTCGTGATGCGGATGTCCAATAAGAATTACATCGTATCCTTGCTGAACAAATCGTTTGGCTTCCGTATGGACTTTTTTTACCAGCGGGCAAGACGCATCTATGTATTTTAACCGCTTTTGAATAGCCAATTGCTCCGTCTGCGGAGAAACACCGTGCGCGGAAAATAACAGCACGGAACCGTCTGGAATTTGCTCCAGCGACTGAACAAAAATCGCCCCCGCCTGACGAAAGTATTCTACCACCCATTTATTATGGACGATTTCATGATAGACATAAACCGGAGCACCGTAACGTGTTAGAGCTTCATGCAAAGCCGATGTCGCCCGATTTACGCCTGCGCAAAAACCGCGGGGAAAAGCCAATTTAATTTTCATAGACCGTTACTTTCCGTTAGAATCGAGGTCAGCGGCAAATTGAACTTTCGCCAGACCGCAAATTTTACATAAATCGTAAATATCGATTACCTTACCCAGCGGAACATCGGGATCAATTTCAAGCAAGACCGGCAAATCGGTTTTCGTATTGGACAAGGCTTTTAATATTCCGGCTACCGATTCCCAGGATTGATATTCTACCTGCGCTATTATCCAATGAAGTTCAGGCTTCGATTTTACTTCGATAAAAACCTCTTCCAAGTCAAGCATTTCCGGCGGCAGAACCTCGGTTTGCTGAATACTTCCGGGCAACGACAGATTGGTTGCCAGCAATTTTTCCGGCTGCATAAAATTCGAGGTGCATAGAAAAAATATCAGCAGCTGAAAAATAACATCGATCATCGGAGTCATATTCATTTCAAACGACGACGTTTCGGCGGAAGTTGGCAATCGCATGGTAAATTCAGTAGTTTACGGGGAATTTTACTATGACTACTTGAATTTTCCTCTTGACGTCGTTTTGATCTCGCCTGACCAGAATCAAACAACCTTTTGTTTGGTCGATGGGGGGCGAAATGAAACGACTGGTTTATGAAAATATAAACCGGAAAAATTCAAGTGGAAGCAGTATAATAACGCATAGTACAAGTTGATTCTGTATACGATAACAATATCGACAAACCCGTATGCGCTCTAAAAATTAAAAATTACAGTCGCTTTTTCGATTTGGCAACATCGATGGAATCGACAAAACAAATCACGAAAGCGATTATTCTATTATACGAAATTATCGTCTTTCTTACAAGGGGAATCGCAGTCGATAAAATTTGGGTATAACCGCCATTTATAGTACGGATTTTGAGACGTTTATACTATGACTACTTGATTATTTCTGACGTTGCCGTTTTGAGGTCGCCCTTCAGAATCAAACAGCCCTTTGTTTTATCGATTGGGGTCAAAGTGAAACGGCGGAGGTTTGTTATGCAAGCAGGAAAAAGTCAAGTGGAACCAGTATAATCGATAAAATGAAGATTAAAGTCAATTTATAGGATAAAACAACGACGTTGTGAGAAAAATCTCGTGCTGACAGCATAAATCGTTAGGCAGAAAAACAGAATTTGTTTTATTTTTAAAAAAATTGGAAAAATAATCAAAATTTCTTTCAACTTTTCCGAATTTATGGTATAATAACAACGTAGGATTGGAAATCGTTTCAATGTTTGGGCTTTATGTATCAAACTTAAAGCCTGAAAATCATCGATTTTTGGCAACATTTCGGCAATTCCTAAAAACAAATCACCCTTTAATCATTCCTAGGAGAGTGTGATCTTGAAACAGCATTTATCGTTCCCCGCTATATTTTGTAACCTGTTTTCAAAAATCTCTACAGGCTTCCTGTCGTCTGCGTGTTTTCTGATTGTATTCCCTACCGTCTGTTTTGGGCAGTCTGTAGATGTAACGGGCAATTTAATTCACAACTATTCCTTTGATACTGATTATACTGATGCAACCGGTAAAGGGAGTACGGGTACAGAGTACGCCAACGGTACCTTGAACAGTACGGGGGAAATTGCGACTTCAAATAGCAA
>CAYZMZ010000232.1:0-5860 GCA_964479655.1 uncultured Planctomycetaceae bacterium | reverse complement strand
GCTGTGCTCTGCCGATTGAGCTACTTTGGCTTTTTTGTTACAATTCGTTACCTCAAATAACGAGCTTGCGTTCGGTAATTTACCATATAACGCCGATTCTGTCAAGAGGGGGGCTGAACTGTCCAAGGTAAAAATTCTCTCGCCGCCCTGGGGCGTCCCTGCCGCAAGAAAGGGACTATTGCAAAGAAAAATAGAATATGGTATGATAATAGAAACTGGATATTCCAAAACTCGACCAATATTGATAAGAAATCCCGTAATAACGTAATAACAGGACAATAAACAAAATGATATTGTATCACGGAAGTAACGTTGGAGTCAGAAAACCCGAAATTCGCCCGTCAGAAAGAGCGTTGGATTTTGGAATAGGATTTTATCTGACTACCAGCTATCAGCAAGCTCAAAAATGGTCTAAATTAACCGTAACTCGACGAAATTCAGGAACTCCAATTGTATCGGTCTTTTCAATTGAAGAACAAAAAATGGAGCAATTATCTGTTTTGCATTTTACCCAAGCCGATGGGGATTGGCTCAAATTTATCAGTGCCAGCCGAAAAAATATTTACAATCCAAACCCCTGGGATATTATTTGGGGACCTGTTGCCAACGACAATACAATGCCCGTAATAAACCTGTATCTTCAGGGATATTATGACGAATCAGAGGCTATAAAACGACTTTTAACCCAAAAGTTAAAAGATCAATTAGTTTTCAAAACAGAAAGAGCGCTTGAATTTCTCACCTATTCTCAGGGGCAATTATTATGATAAAAATGGACGCTGGGACAATCGCCTATTACGATCTGGAAGTCGTCAAACTGATGAGCGAAAAATACGCTTTAGACCCGATGACCGCGTTAGAACGGTTTGTTAAATCGGAAACGCACGTCATGCTTTGCAATCCTGAAATGGAAATGTGCCAATTCGGTCCCCCTGCCCTGTTCGACCTATGGGAAGTAGAACAGATTACCGGCGATCCGCGCAATTCGGTCTATATCAGAGCATAAAATTCCCCCTGCTAAAATATAAGGATAACTAAACATGACGCAAGAAATGAGCTTTTTTATCTATCTGCTGGAAAACTATACACAGTATAAACAGATGAACACCGCAGACGTTTTAGACCGATGGAATAACGCCGGAATCGTTCCCTATATTTACGACATGTATCAGCAATATCATTCCGAAGCCATCGAAAACGCCTTCGACGATATAGACAACAAACTCTGTCAGACAGACCGTTCCAAGCCGTCTTCCGTTTGAACAAAACGGCTTGAGTCTGAATAAGCCGTCTTCAGTCAAAGCAATCTCATAATATACATAATGACATAGTATACAGAAGTATTCTCAATAGATAAATAAAAAAACTTCCGACAGGCCGACGGGTAAACCGGCTGCCGAAAGTTCTTTTCTTTTCGTAACAATTCTATTCGCGTTCAGCTCGAATACGGGGAATCGAACTAGGCTTTATAACGCGCTAAATCGGGCTTAACGCCTTCGGGCGTATCATCGCTTTGAGTATCGAACCAGGATTCCTTAAATTCTATACGACTGCTTTTTTCCGCCGCCATGTTGGTAACCAAAGCGATACAGGCGTCTCCCATAGCAACCTTGGGCGTACAACGGGGATGAATATCCGGATTGGACGCATCGGGATTATTGCGGATGCACCAAGCGAAATGCTCGATTTCTTCGGTGTAACCGCGGCTGACCTTACGCGTAGGACCGGTCGCCGCCGCTGCCTTCTGACTGGCTCCAGACGCCTGAGTATCCATCGTCGGACCCGCTCCGGAGCCGGAACCAACCGCCGTCGCGGATTCGTCCCTAAGCAACGTTACGTCTTGTTCACGATCTAAAATAAGAGTACCCTTGGTTCCGTATACAATTTCACCGTATCCGCCGAAACCGTTTCCGTTAATCGTTGAATACTGTACAGAAATTCGGTTACGGGATTTAATATCGTCTTTCGGATCGTAACCCGGCGTCGGGAACTCAAACTGGCAAATAACGTGGTCTTCCGCTTCGCGGTCGTTATCAAAAATCGAACGGTATCCAGAAGCCACAACAGACAACGGGTGCTGCTTCACTCCCCCGTGCATGGCGGAAATAAAAATACTGGCTGCGTCTAATTGATGAGAACCAAGTTCAACCATCAAACCGCCGCCGGTACGTTTCCAAAGCCGCCATCGGATAAGCTCTTCACCCGGCGGGCAAATATACGGCTTACCGTCGTTGAGCGTAAGTTGATGCTGCTGGTATCCGTATTTAGCCGCATTCACAATTTTATCTTGCAGACGCATTTTAGCCTGCTCCATTTTAATGCGGGCTTTATCGATAGCCGGACCGCGGGCAGACGCCAAGGCATTAACCGCGTTGTTGTACAAAGAGCGCAACTTTTTCGCCTGCGGATCGTCGGGCTTGAAGTTTTCCGGCATCGGCTGCTGCCAAGAATCGCTGCCGGGCATATTTCCTCGATGCCATTGAGCGCGAATATAATGCAAATCGCCCAAAACACCGCGTTCGATGGAATCCATGGCTTCCTCGTACAAAATATTGTAATGACGCTGATGCCCGGTTGCCATGTGAACCTTGGCCAACTTCGCCGCCTGCGCCATTTCTTTGCATTCATAAACAGAATGCGCCATTAATTTTTCGGTCAGTACGTGCAGTCCCGCTTCCATCGCAGCGACAGCCGCAATAGAATGAAGATGCAGCGGCAAGGCGATAATAACCGCTTCCAAACCGAGCTTTTTCGCGTCTTTTAATAGGTCTTTATAATCCTCATAGACGGCAACATGCTGCCGGGCTTCGTCTTCCGATTTCCAGCCGTAAACGGTCATCAGTCCCTTCCGGGCAGCCAACGCGGCGTCAGAATCATGATCACCGTTGAAGGCACGCCAGATATTGTACGGACGTATATCTGCAATAGCAACCACGTCTACGTATTCAGGATTGATCGCTCCCAGTAAAACGTTGCCTTCATCTCCCGTGCCCAGTACGCCGACGCGAACGGGACTGCCGTGAATGGCACTGTATCCGAAATAGAAACCGCCCAACGCGCCGCCGACAACAAGACCTGTCGCCGCAGACGCTTTCAAAAAATCACGACGTGAGCAATCGCAAAATGCCTGACGTCCTGCCGCTATTTGTTCCGGTGTTAAATTCATCATATTATTATGTAGGTTTTGTATATTGTTATTCTTCAGTCCATTGAGTAAAGCCGAATTTGTTCAGAACCGGCTTGCCGATAAAGTTCCAGATAAACCAGTCTACCCCAGCCCAACGGCCGACAGGCATGGTCGCCAACGTAAATATCGCAACCATTTCGACAAAGTTTTTATCTACAACCAAGGCATGCCCTAAAATGGGGTGATCAAAGGGGTAAATTGTAGGCCAGGCAGGTTGAGTCATACAAACCGAACACAGGAATAATCCGCCTCCGATGGCTGCCAAACGAGTGCAAAAACCGGTTATCAGACAGAAACCAATCGCCGTTAAAGCCCAAGTAATAACAAAATTCAGGAAACTGGTCCAAGAGGCGAACGGGAAGGAAATACCCAGCGGCATGCGATCTGTAAGAGGAATAATCGCCGGTAAATGCTTACCGGTAGACAGCTGTTGAGAGGTTAAAACGCCTTCAAAAGCCTTGTTCATATCGGATCCTAAACCGTCTATCGCTTTTAGCCAGCCGTTCATTTCTCCGCGCAAACTCATCATAGTATCCCATTGACGCTTAGCTTGCTCGGGACCATCGTTGCCATTTTTACGGTCAGCTTTTAACCGTTCCAGAGAGGAGAAATACCCTTCTACGTCGCTCGCTTTGGACGCTAAAAACGTATCCAAAGAATCTACGTATTGACCGTAAATAACGTCGATTTCTTCCTTCTGTTTGTCCGTTAATTTAAAACGGGAATCGACGTAGGCTTTTTGCTGGGCCCACGGAATTTTATACGCATCGCAGGGAACTTTGTGGTCTACTACTTTCATTCTGATTCGTCCCTCAAGGTCGGGAGTCATAGAATAAAAAATAGGGGCAAAGGGTCCCTTGGCGAGGTTTAAGAACGGAAGGGCGGAAAATTCGTCTGAATTAGCGACTTTCCATACGCCTTCGTAGAAAAAATGCCAGCCAATAGTCAGTCTTAAAGCAACCAACAAAATAACAGCCAGCAAACTGATCTGGTAAAACTTGCGGTTCAGGGTGGGCCTCCTTCAATATTTATCTGTCATATTCCAATTATTAATATTCTAACGCCGTTGCCAGAAAAATTAAATCATCTCTCCCTATATATTACTCAAAAGCGAATTATTATCAACCCCCCCTCAAATTAACAGAGAAAAATCCCCTAAAAAAATCAGAATAAAATCGGAATTAAACAATAATACGGCTCTCGCTTGAATTTTCTCTACTAATACTGACGAAAAGCAGCCGTTTCATCGCCCGTCCCTTCAATAAATCGCGGATTTATTTTTATTATTGGGGGAAAGTAAACAAAACGGCGACGAGGGGGGAAGAACAATAATCATCGCGTAATTCGCCGCTTAATTAATTATTGTTATCGTTGACGATTTCTCCGCCCGCCCGGGTGCATAACGCGGCCAGTAATTCCAGTTCCGTTAAATCAGAAAGAAATTCGACGTGTCCGTCGGCAAAAGCCGCGTTCACTCCGCCGGGATGCTCCGATCGCATTTCGTTTTCGGTAATAGTTTTATCGTTGATCGCGCCGGATTGATCAAAGACGTTTAATCCGTTTATCCATTGACCGTCCACCCAGCCGGAATCCTCCGAAATAATAATCGTATTGGACGTTCCGTCGGTAATATCGCGGATTTTAACGGGTTTTGAATACAACATCGTTCCTTTGGGCGGATTATTCTGCAACGGGGTCGTTCGATTTTCAAACTCAATCCGTTCGCCGTACATTCCGCCGTAATCCGAACCGCCGTAGACTACCTTTTTGGTTACCGGCACATTTCTAATAACCGTTCTGCCTCCCACGGTAAACTCTTTTTTTTCGGTTCCCGCATTGACAGAACATTCACGTTTATTTGCCGCACTGGATTGAGGACATAAAAAGGTTTTTATGACCGTCTCTCCAGCAATTTTGTTATCATCGTGATAGTAAACTTCGTCAAAATGGATAAAGTCAAAGACGGCTTGCTGCTCTATATAGGGCAGCAAATAGGCAGACCAGGCAAACCCGCGCCAGTCTGGCTGGGCTATCGCGACTCCGTTTTTTTGCGTGCCCGGCATATCAACTCCGCCCTGCGGAAATTCCTTGTTATCGGTATGAAACGCCTGTAACGCAATCCCCATTTGTTTAAGATTGTTTTTGCATTGCAACGACCGAGCGGAGGAACGTGCCGACTGCACCGCCGGCAATAACAGACCAATCAAAACACCTATAATAGCAATTACTACCAATAATTCTACCAGCGTAAAAGCCTGACTGCGTGAGGAATGGCTTGTAACTGGACAAATCATCAATACACTCCTTTTCCATTTTGTAAACATCGATTGGTTTGACCAGACAGGCGTTTGATGTAGACCAGACCGCCCAATCCCAAAATAAGCAACGCCCAGCTGGACGGCTCCGGCACGGGAATTTTTACGTCGGCTCCCGGATCTACAGGAGGAATATAGGGTTCGGTTCCCCAGGTCAAATTGTCCATGGCAAAATAAGCCGGCGTATTCATGCCATATATCGGGTCGTTGTCGGAAGATTCCATCGTAAACTCCAACAAAATAACATCGTCCAACCGGGAAAGGCTTGCGGCAAATTCATCGGCAAAATCGCGCGTACGCGAATAGAGATGCGGTTGAAAAACGCCGGTAATGTGCTTATCGGGATAGAGCATTTTTA
>CAYZMZ010000231.1:4571-5866 GCA_964479655.1 uncultured Planctomycetaceae bacterium | reverse complement strand
GGCGCAAGATTCTGTAAAAATCCGAATTACCGGTAAAGGCGAAAAACTGGATTTACCCGCTCCGCCCGCTCCGACAGCCAGTCCGAATCCCGGAATAAAAAATGCTCCGCCGGCTAACATCGATATTAAGCTGGTTTGTGCGGACAGAGCGAAAACGGGGGATAGTATTGTGTTGCGAATCAATCTGACCAACAACGGTACTCAAACGTTGGCTCAAACGATGTCCGTGGTCGCGTATTCGTCGGGATTAAGCTGTCAATACGGAGCTAGTCCGGTTAAATTAAAGCCGGTTGGTTTTATTCAGCCCAATCAAACCCGCGAGGTAGGACTTACGTTTAAGGCAATCGCGCCAGGTAGACAAACGTTTAACGTGGAAATTCAAACAGAAGATGGACAGAAGTTCAACAGACAGGTAATTCTAACGGTTGAGGGCGAACCGATATACGACGAAAATAATCTGCCGGAACCGGTTGCGCCCCAGGATACGCCGGTTCCCGCTTCTTCAGATGCCCCGGCAGCCAATCCGGGTAATTCGCCTGCACCCCCTGCGACCGGTGCTCTGGATAATACCGGCGGCTTGTTGGCAAACAACGTGGTACTTCGCGTGCTGGCTCCGGAACAGGAAGCGGTAAATCAGCCATACGAAATCCGATTGGAAATTGAAAATCGTTCCAAAGAATCTTTTAAGGACGTACGATTGAATTGCTTTCTGGATTCCAACTTAAAGATTAATCAATTTACGCAGACTTTGGTTACGGATGAGCAATCCAAACCGTTCTGGCCCATTCAGGAACTGTTACCGCAACGAAAATATCGCTATATTCTTAAAGTTTACGGACGAGTTGCGTTGCCGACTATAAGCCGATTTACGCTCAGTCAAAATAATTTGGATTTGGCTCAGCAAACCAGTCAGACAAATATTGTTCCTGCTGGACAAATAAAGCCCGGAACAGAAATTCCGGTCTTGCCCAACAGCAATAAACCGGTCGAATCGACAAGCCCCGATTCAAAACCGAACCAAAACCCGAATCAGAATCCGCCTCCGGCAACTAACGCAGACCCGTTTGCCCAACTGCCGGGAATCCCCAAAAATCAATCTGAACCTCTGCCGACAGATGGTCTTCCGGGATTTGTCGATAATCCGCCTGAAGTCAAACCGGAAAAAAATGAAACGCCTATACCGGAGTTGCCAGAATTAAATTCCGAAGCCTCGTTGCCGACAACGCCGGAAGAAAAAGAGCCGAAAGAATCTCTGACTGGGGAGAAGCCTATAACAGGATGAAACATGGCGATAT
>CAYZMZ010000231.1:0-4561 GCA_964479655.1 uncultured Planctomycetaceae bacterium | reverse complement strand
TCGACGAACGGCGTTAAAGACGAATCAAACGTTTACCTGTACGGTAGAATTGACCAATAACAGTACCGACCCGCTCAATGCGGTCGAGGTTTCTTTGTTTATTCCTCAAGACGCTTTTAAGGCGGTTTTAATGGGAACCGGCGGACCTTCACGTTATACCGTTGCGCCCGACGGAAGCGTTATTACGTTTGCTCCTGCTTCCGTATTGGAGCCGGGAAAATCCTTTACGTATAATTTTAGACTTCTTCCAACGTCCTCCGGCACGACGGAACTAACGGCGACCGTACGCGCGCAGGAAAGAAACGTAACGCCCGTCCAGGAAAAGAAAACGCTGACAATTGACGTGAAGTAAGACGGCGAAAGAAGTATACTCGTTCCACTTGATTATTCCGGTTTGCACAAATCTCAGCCGTTGCATTTCGCACTAATCGATTAAACAAAAGGGGGGGGTATTCTGTTTGGGCGAAATCAAAATGGCATCGATAGGAAAAATCAGGTAGTCATAGTATAAATCTTCTTTTAACGAGTCTTATTGAAAAAACGCCATGTTTACTATTTCCAGAAATCGTCTTGAATAAGCTCGTATTTTCGTAGGTTGAGTACATCAGTCGTTTCTCCGATAGATGGAAATTCCTCTTGTAACTCTTCAATTAACACGGTTAAAAGCGGCTCGGCAAGTACGGAAGCGAATTTTCCTCGCAACGCCTTTTCGTACCAACTGACAAGTTTCTCTTCAGTTACTATGCTTTGAATTCGCGATTTCCATCCAATCTGATTTAATACGGATAATAACAATTGTTTTTCTGCATCTTTGCAAACAATAATAATTCTATCTGCTGAAATACTGTCAACAATACTGAATGCCAATTTCTCGTCGAGGGAAAGATGTTTAACCTGAATTACAGGACCCCAATTTGAGTACATATCAATTCCTCGATCCGCAGCATTTGTTACTCCAACGCGGAAAATTTGGGCGTTTTGTGATAAAATGGGATTACCCAAATCAACCTGCATTACACATTTAGTAAAATCTTGAAATTCCTGCAATAAACTGTGTTTTTGAGGATTTATTGAGAGCGTTAATTTTAGTTCTAAAGCACCGATAATTGTAATGAAAAGAGAATATACAATAATTTCATAGACTTTATCCAAACTCCTTTTTAGTCCAGGTTCTTTCCAAAAAGAATCAATAATATCTTTAATGAAAAAATCGTGAGGGTTTGTCTTCCGACAATAGTGCATTATATCTCGCAGTTGCAAGTGTTTTTTTTCAAACAAACGATAGATATAGGCTTCTACGGCACCATTTGTTCGTCTATTTTCTTTTCCTAAAACAATAAGAACTGCTGGAGGAATAGCGTTATCATCGAAAAGATTGTCCTGATATTTACTGCTCGATGTACAAATCCTACCGAGTAATTGAAGGGTAATATTATCACGCCATTTTTTGCTGATTGTTCTGTATGTTTCTAATTGGTCTAGTGCAAAATTTTTCTCTATCCTGTGATGATAAAGAATTTCTGCAATTTGAATAGGCTTATATAACAAAGACCGTGATTTATTTATAACAAAGTCGAGTGCATTTTTTGCTTGAATTCGATCCATATTACAGTTCCTTTGCTTTTATCATAGATTTTACAATTTCGCAGGCAACCGCCTTTATGACAGGAACCGCAACGCTGTTTCCCGTCTGGTGTTTGATTTTTCCGTAGCTGCCGACAATTTTGAACGAGTCGGGGAACCCCTGTAAGCGCAGCAACTCTCTTTCAGAGGGGCGTCTAATGTCATCAATTAACAAATAATTTGCAGAAGCTCCAGCACGCAATGCGCAAGAATAATGATGGGGGGTAATTGACCCCGCAACATTTTCGTGAGAAATATAGGGTTTGGGAAAGTCGCGATCTTTTAATCTGGCCAGACGACTTTCGCGAATATTGGAATTAACAAACAACTTTGATGATATATTTTCGGGGGATTCAAGAATGTCGCCAATAGTTATTCGCTGAGAAAGAGGTAACGGCTCTGGAAAATTAAAGGGGACATCCTCACGGAAACCAACTATGATAATTCGTTCACGCTTTTGCGGGACTCCATAATCAAGCGCATTAAGAACTTTATAATAAACGTGGTAGCCCGCCTGAGAGAGGTGTTCTTTTATAATTCGGAAAGTTCGTCCTTTATCGTGGACTGTCAGATTTCGCACATTTTCCAACATGAAAGCTTTTGGTTTTTTTGTTTTTAAAATAGTCTCGATATTAAAAAATAAAGTGCCTTGAGTTTCGTCTTGAAATCCTTTTTTAGCACCAATAATTGAAAAAGGTTGACATGGAAATCCTGCTAGAAGAATATCAAAATCGGGAATATCGATGGGCAGAATTTTTGTAATATCGCCGTGTGGTTTTTCTCCAAAATTGGCTTCATAAGTTTTTGCCGCATCAGAATCCCATTCGGATGAAAATACGCACGTACCCCCAACAGCCTCAAAACCCAGTCGAATACCACCTATTCCGGCAAACAAATCAATGAAACGAAAATCCGCATGGGGAGATGGTTCTAACGGCAAAGAGTCAAATAAACAGTTAAAAATATTTGTATTGTTTTTTGGGGTGTATTTGCGTCTTGCAACACAATGCCGCAAAGAAATTTGATGCAAGGTTTCATTTGTTTCGTCCTCGTTGACAAACTCCATAATATCCGACACCGGGCAATTTAATGCTTCACAGAGTTTGCATAATACATCGGTTGAAACATTTTCATTTCGTTCCAGTTTAGCAACAGATCGAATACTGATATTCGATGTTTGTTGCAAAAGCGTTTTATTTATGTTTCTATCTGTCAAAAGCTCCCATAGCTTTTTATATGATACACGCATACTTTATTAAACTCTCCACAGGATTAAAAATAGGCAGTCAATCAGGGAAAATAATCTGACTGATTGCGAGAATTAATTTTGAAAATATAACTCCTTATGATAAAGTAATTATTTAAAATTTATCTAAGGGAGAATAAGGATGAAAACTCGCACCGTACTAAATACGAAACATTCCATTTTTCATTATAAACGCAGTTTTTGATTTAGTCAAGACCCTGCAAAAACATTTATGATAAAGTATCTGTTATTTATGTATTATTGTCGTCAGTTTTTTCTCGACTCCGTTTTATTTCCTCCATGAATTAAAACTAATTCTTTGTTTCCGATTAGGGCGAAATGAAACGGCTGAGGTAACGGGTATTGAAACCAGAAAATCTCAAGCGAAATCAGCATGCAAAAATCCGATCTACGCCTGACGGAGCAGATCGGGAAATTTACAATCGTGATAAATTTCAAGACATCTATGTGCGTATAAATACACCTAACTATTTATTTTACTATAATAATATATACCGTGTCGATATAACTTCCAAGTAGCGAGACTCAACTATACAGTTTCCTTTTTTACAAATAGAATGCGATTCAGGTTCTTCGTTTGGGCATCGTATTCTACGGTAGCCGTGATACGATCTCCGATATTGCAGAGGAGCAATTCTGGGTGTACGAACTGATAGTCGGGAACTGGTTCGCGATCCGAATCCCCGTCCCATTGTATGAAAGAGGGAATCCTGTCATTTCTCAATATTTCCAAGACAACACCCGATTTTTTTAAAACAATGGGCGTACCGCAAAAAACCTCGTCTGTATTGACATCTTTATCAAACAATTCCTTGAGTTGATCGGCAATATCGTTTGAAGTTTTCATACGACAGTAAAAATAATGAAACTGGGTTTCCCAATCGTATTGCGCGCGTTCCTCTGTTTCTCCTGCACCGACGAAAAATTTATCATAATATTGACAAACCGCGAGGAATCCCTGATTATCTTCCTTCTCAACAAAATTCAGGGAAAGCGGCTTGGTAAACATGTACTTGCAACCACTCAAAGAAAAATTCGTCACCTGCTTTACGTTCGTTACTTTTTCCATAAAAATAAACCTTTCAATATAAATAAATAGGACAATTCAAAAGATAGTATCTCCCCGACCGTAGAGGGGACTTTTTTCGTTCCTTTGTCTGTCAAGGGAGAACTATTTTTAATGTAAAACTCTTATGTATACAATGAACAAAATAAAGTGGGAATCAAACCGATTACCCAATAATCCAATCAGCTACTGCGCGGCTTTTTCAACATACAGAATATTTTTAAGTTTGTAGGTTTTGTTATTGTATTCTACCAAAGCCGTGATTCGCTCGCCCTTTTTATATAAGAGGAGATCTTTGTTGACGAATTTATAATCGGGAACCGCCGCGTTGTCGGAGGAATCGTCCCATCGCAAAACGGAGGGAAGTCCGTCGGGAAGCCGCGTTTCGACCACAACACCGGTTTTTTCTACGATAATCGGCATGCTACTGGTATATATATCCGAATTAATACTTTTTTCAAACAGCTCTTTAAGGTTCGGATCAATATTATCCAATTTTTTCATTCGATAGTAAAAATAGTGAAAATTTACATTCCAATCGTATTCGGCAATACTTTCGGTTTTACCAAGACCAAGGAAAAACGGAGCAAAATATCTACAGAGCA
>CAYZMZ010000230.1:0-5899 GCA_964479655.1 uncultured Planctomycetaceae bacterium | reverse complement strand
AGCTGTAACATCTGGAATCGGTGCCTTGGTATCAACAGGAGGTAATGTTTTGGTGTCCCTTGGTTTTGGTGTGGCTTCTGGTATATCTGCAGGCGGGACGGCGATGTCGGCGGCTTCGGGGGCAGCAACTGCGGCAGCCGCATCAGCCTCGACTGCAGCAACTGCAGCAGCGGGAATTACGGCTACTTACACGACAACGCCGTTATGGGTGGCATTGTCCGGTCCTGTTGGTTGGACGCTGGCTGGAATTGGTGTGCTCGCAGTGCCTTTTGCTTGGACGGTTTCTAAAATGCGCCAGAAGGAAAAACTGGTGGAAGCTACAGATAAGAAAGTGAAAGAGATATTTGAACTTCTAAAAACAGAACGAGTTCCAGGACTTAATGATATGGGCGATGGTATCGTTAAAAGTTTTAAACAGCAACTTGATCAGCGAATTGTGGCTATTGAAACAACGTTAGAACACGCACTCCAGAATCGTCCTTCTTCAGAAATGGTTCAACAAATGGAATGGCAGGCTAATACGTTGAACAATTGTATTTGTTCAATAAAAAAACTCTCTTCCGTGGAATCATAGTGAAAAAATGTCTATTTTATTAGAACAGAAATATTATTATGAATGAAACAATTGATGAGTTGTTGATGTTGCTAATTGAAACTGCCGATTATTTTCGTAATGATTTGCAATTAAGTCCGTTATATCAAGATATTGAGCGTAACGTTTTGACGTTGCGTCGACAGATGAAAATTTGCAATCGGCGTTACGTTGTCGGGCTTGTCGGCATGACAAATGTTGGTAAATCCACTTTGTTAAATGCAATGTTTGGGGCTGAAATTGCACCGCGGAGAAATGGTCCGTGTACTGCGGTACCGGTCGAGTTTGAATATGCCGATGAGCTTGTAGTTCAGGTTTATTTTCATTCCAAATTGGGACGACCAACATGGGAATGTGAAACAATGAACCAGGTTCATGAACGGCTTTCTTCGCTGGCTGATGATTCAGGTGCTGAAAAAAGTGAAATGATTAAGCGAATTGTTGTAAAATGCCCCAACGTATTGTTGAAAACCGGGCTTGTATTAGGGGATACACCCGGTTTTGGTGCAGCTCAATTGGCTGCAGCAGCAGGAAGTCATGAACAATCACTAAAAAATTATTTGCATGCTTCTGTATCAAGAGTTTTTTGGGTTGTAATGGCTGACCAAGGAATTGGTGCAACCGAAAAACGTTTTCACGACGATTTTTTTGCTGACATCTGTAACGATATTGTAGTTACGGGGTGTGAAGATTGGAACGATGAGGATAAAAAACGTTTTCGAAAAAAGTATCAAACCATTCTTCAGAAACCCTTATTAAAATTTCATTTCGTTTCCGGGCGGCAAGGAATGCTTGCCCGAGAAAAAAATGACTGTGCATTGTATAAACAATCTGGTGTCGAAGCGTTAGAACATGAGTTTGCATTGCTCGGACAGGAAGATAATCGACTTGAAATTCTCAACAGAAGATTGCTCGATGTATGTGGAGATTTTGTTTTTTGGATCAATGACTATGTTCAAACCAATCGCCGTCCTTTTAATGGTTGGTGGCGCAAAGACAGTTGGTATCGTTGGCAGGATGCAGCACCGGACGATCCATTCAAAAAACAAATTGATGATATTTTTAGTCAACTGAAATAAAAGCAAGATGCAAACGAAAACACCAAAAATCGCGTTTATTGGAATGGAAGGTTCTGGAAAAACGGTACTTATATCTGTTCTTGCCAAGAAAATGTCTGAAATTATCTCGCAGGGATATTATTTGGATCCACAAAATAACCGTACTTTCCAGTATGTAGAAAATGTCTGGATGACGTTACAAAATGGTGAATGGCCGCCGTCAACTCCACCGGGGGAACGGTTTAAGTTAGACTGGAAACTTAAGCAGGGAGAAAACGAATGTGATGTTCGTATGATAGATGCCGCAGGGCAAGATTTTCGCCTGTTGTTTACAGGAGAAGAAGTCGATATTGATGAAAATGAAATGCCGGCGCAATTAGTGAGTCTTGCCAACTACTGTCGGGAAGCGGATATTTTGCTTTTTACTATCAATATTAAAGATTTTGTTGGTGAGAGCGATTCAACTCGTATGACTGAAAATCAAGGAGCTATCAAGCAAGCGTTAGATTTCCTTAAAAAGGGAAATAAACGTATAGCGTTACTGTTTACTCAGTATGATCAATACAGTTCAATGATAGAAAAAAGCGGCGGGTTGCAAGAATTTTGCAAACAAAAACTCCGCTATATTTATAATGCATATATAAACGAAGGTAAAACCGAAATAATAGGGGTAGCCGCAGTCAATGAAACTGAAATGCGCGAAATGGAAGATGGTACTCTACAACGAGTTCCTGTTCAAAACTTTTCTTCCGAAGGGTTAATTGAGGTAATTAACTGGATTGTTGACAAGGTTATAGAAGTTTCAAAAGAAAAAACAGTTGAGTTTATCTCAGAACAGTACGTTAAAAACGAGAATGAAGAACAAATTAACCCTACGTATCATGCCGGTGCAGAAAATCAAGTGGGAAACGAATCTACAGATAGGATTGCAACTCCATCGGAGAATGCGTTTGGTACTCCCTTGTGGGTAAAAAGTGTTCAACCTTTGGGGCTATTTAGTTAGAGGGATTCAAGGTGTTTCTTTAATTCAGACTATTATTGGTATTTTATTTATTCTAACCGTGATTATGGGAATTAAATGGTTGTGTGCTGGCTCCGTCGTGGAACCAAAACAACCCGTTCCTGTTGTGTTAGAAAAATTAGTTGTACCTGTTTGTGAGAAAGGCTTTTTGGGGTGTAAGTCGCATAATGCTTTAGTTAAAGTTACAGTACGCAATAATGGCGATCCAGGAAAGGTTACTATTGGTGCTTATTTGGAAGATGCGGAAGAAAGCGAAATTACCCCGAAACAAACTGAAGTACATTACATGCGTAAAAATGAAAAGAAGACTTATGAGATAAATTTCAAAAACTTGAAATTGTGTCCTGAAAATACAAAGTGGAATCCGGAAGTAAAAGTACGTTCGACCCCATAACCTTAAAAGGAATTTCACATGAATATTCATTTTGCATTGTATGATCCGTCTTACGTGACTGGAACAGGGAGTTATTGGACGTGGCATTCAGAACAGATTCCTTTGTCCATGTTACAAGGAGTTTATTACGATTATCTGGTTAATGTCAAACCGAATAATCCCAATGAATTGGGCTTATCCGATTTTTGCGGAGGATTTATTTCGTTGGATTCATGGGTGATGGCTTACCGTTTCTTCAATGGAGGTCGGGATTTGCATGGACGTCTCGGTCGCTTTGTGATTCTGACTGCATGGATACCGCGTGGAGAGGCGTACGATAAATCTCTTTTGACGTTACTTCAAGGAAGTGATTTTCAAAATTTAGCGTTGAATATTCCCTCATGTCCTGTTGAAAAAATGGACTTGCTTTCCCAGAAAAAAACGGAAGGTTATTTAATAGTAAATCCGAACACTGTAGGTGTACAATCCCTCAAGAATGAATCGGATTATTTGTATCCCAAAGATACTCTTCCTCGAGTGGCGATTCAAGACTTTTTTGCATTAAACGACATGCAGAATTATCATCTGCATATTGAGTTGAACCAGATAAATACGGCTATTAAAATTAATCAGCTTGTTTCTCCGAAAAAGGGTTCCCCTTCACAGAATACCGTATCAACCGCAATTTCCAAATCTAGTGCACCTCATATGGTTGATCAACCATACATAACCGACAAATCTTCCGCGACTATCCGCCAAACTAAAATTTCTACCGGTTCTCCCGTTTTAAGAGCAAATGTCAAGAAATTTAAGTGGCTATTTTTTGATTATCAGTCTTCGTTAACTATAGTAATGGCTATGATATTAGTTATTCTTGTTTCCGCTATCCTAATTCGGAAACCCGTTACGTGGCCTGTACATATTTCATCGTGGAATATGCGATTGGAACGGGAAAATGAAATCGATAAAGAATTGAAAATATTGACTGAAAAACAGGAACCACTTAAAAGGAATATAGAAGAATATGGCAGGAAAAATTGGTTTTCCCAGCTTTGGCAAGATATTTCAGACTGGTGGAATTGTGAACCGAGTGTTCAGGAAAAATTGCTGAGCTTACAGAAAATTGAAGAACAGAAAAAGGATCTGATAAATGAAAAAAATCATTTAACCGCTCCCTCAAAAAAGTGAAGACTCCGTTATTTTCGACTGGGAGAGAGTTCTGATCTCTCTTTTTCCTAAGATAATCGGGAGACGTCGCATTCCGATAATGATAGGAGTTCTGTTCAGTCGCTATCTTAGTACGTTTAGAATGGTTTATGCTATGACTACGAGATGTTTCCTCTTGACGCCGTTTTGATTTCGCCACTGTATGAATAAAAGCTCTCTGGTTTTACAGATTAAGGTGAAAAAATCTCCATTCTGTTTTACATTTATTGAAAAGACGAATGATAAAAATAAGGAAAAATCGGTTCTGGGGGGCTTTTTTTGCTTTTCAACCTGTTACAATACACAGTATACAATTTGATATGGTAGGAATAGGCTAGCCCTTAAAGGAATTAATTATGACAAACTGGTATTTTTATGAAGCGGGTACAAAATACGGCCCGATTACAACCGATCAGCTGAAAAACCTCGTCTAGCAGGGACAAATCGTTAAACAGACAATCATCGAAACGGAAGGGGGACGTCAGTCGGCGGCTGGACAGATCAAGGGCTTGACGTTTCCCGAACCCGAAGTCTTTGATTTTGCGCCGGCAATTCCCGATCAACCCGTACCGACTCCCCCTGATTTTACGCCGACAAATTCCGATTCGCCCGAGCCGAAAGCGAAAAAGTCTCACCCTAAAAAATCGTCCTCTTCCTCGCGGAGCGGGGGATTTCAGACTTTTGATTTGACGCATATTTTCGGCGGTCTGGGCGAAATAGACCGATCGCTTGTCGTCAACGCCGGCGTTGTCTTCAAAATTTATTACTGGTTGTTTAATCTCGCGTTTATTTTGGGATTGCTGGCGTCGTTTTATAGTGCTACTACGGTTGTAGCTCAGGGGAGCTTCGCCGGAATCGTGTGCTGGATTATTTTGCTTCCCTTTGCTTTGTTGTTTTGGTTCTTAATGAGAATTACCGTTAAATTGCCCTTGGAGATGATTAAAATCCTGCTTAAAATAAACGATTCAATCGACGAAAATAATCAGCAAGCGGATTAACAAGGGCCTGCGTTTTTTGGGCTAACGCTTGTTGCTGAAAAGTTGGTTGGCGGCGTTATAGGAGCGATTTTAGGTGAAGCCCTGAGCCGGGGAGGTCTAGCGTTTATTTAACGGGAAGGCGCGAAGGCACGAAGCCGCACGAAGAAGAAATACGGGTTGATTTTGAATATCGCGTTGGATGGAAATACAATCGGAGCGCGGACGTCCTCGTCCGCAAAAATATAATATTGAATGTTGCAGGCGGGTGAGCTTTTCCGCCGGATTTCCTGTCCGCCGCTAGACGGCGTGCGGGAAAGATTCGCGATGGAGGGGCGGTCAGCGGCGTTCTACCGTTCGTTGCTCCCTCCGGGAGCGGGATTATTTTTTTCGTCGTTCGTTCTACCGTTCGATAAACACCTAACGGCGTTAAGAACGGGAGCAAGCTGAGCGCACTCCAGCCGGAAATTTAACGGCGTTTGGGCGTTTATACAAAAGGGTACTGGTTATCAAAAAGAACGCGTGTACGCGCTAATACAGCGTTTCGCATTAATTTACCGCAGTACAAGTCAGAATAAAGTTTTTTGGTTCATCCGGTAATTTGGTACCAGCCCCACGCCAGGGCTTGAAAAGACAGGGGTTTTCTATTATAATAGTAAAATCATAAATCCTAAA
>CAYZMZ010000229.1:0-5905 GCA_964479655.1 uncultured Planctomycetaceae bacterium | reverse complement strand
ATTCATATTTGTACAAATGAACTTTTATACTATAACTATGTGAATTTTTCTTCTTGACGTCGTTTTCATTTCTCCCCAGAATCGAACAACCCTTTGTTTTATCGATTGGGGCGAAATGAAACGACTGAGCTTTGTTAGACAAGCCGGAAAAAGTCAAGTAGAACCCGTATAACACGTCCTGGAATTATAAACATGTTACAATGGAATCAGCTGCTTCAGGCGGCAAAACAATACAAACGAATTTTAATTACCTCGCATGTCAGACCGGATGGCGATGCCTTGGGCAGCGAGTTGGGTGTCGCCGAGTTGATGACGAAATTGGGCTGCGTTTGCAAAATCGTAAACGTCTCTCCTACTCCCTCAACGATGACTTTTCTGGATCCCCGCGGAACGAAAATTAAATCGTGGACGGATAAAAATTCCGCCGACTGGATCGCGAAACATTTCGATGCGGTTTTGATTGTCGATACGTCCTCTAAAATTCAGCTGGACTGCGCAGCAGAACCGATTTTGGAATCAGGCGTCCCGCTGATTATTATCGATCATCATGCTGTCGGAGATTCGTTTAACGCTTTACGACTGCAAAATTCAACGGCTGATTCTACTGGATTGTTAATAACGGAAGCCTTTGTCGCCTTGAAAATCACGCCGTCCGCACAAACCGCCCAAGCCCTGTTTGCCGCTATTTGTACGGATACAGGCTGGTTTCGCTTCTCCTCTGTAACCCAAGAAACGTTTGCTATGGCGGCTCAACTGGTTCAATGGGGAGCCAAGCCGTTTGAATTGTACGCACTGTTGTTTGAAAAATATCCCTTTGCCCGCTTAAAAATGACGGGGATTTTTATGGATCGGGCGCAGCAATACTGCGATAATCGGGTTATTATTTCGTATGCGAAAAAATCGGATTTCAAAAAATTCAACGCGCAATCCGCCGATTTGGAAGGAATAATCAATCAGTTACTGACCGTTGCGTCAACCCAAGTCGCGATTATTCTTACTGAACAAACAGATACGCAAGGACGAAAAATCGTAAAAATCAATTTCCGCAGTAAAACGTCGTACAATGTTGCGAAATTAGCGCAGATTTTTGGCGGAGGAGGTCATATTCAGGCATCCGGAGCCTCGGTTCGCGGGAAATCCATCAAGCAGATTATCGACTTGATTCTGGTTGAATTGGAAAAGTCTTTCCGTACTGGTTCCACTTGATTTTTCCGGTTTGAATTATCATAAAGCAGCTGGTTTCATTCAACCTAACTCGATAAAACTTTCGCCTAACTCGATAAAACAAAAGATTGTATGAATCTTGCGGCGAAATCAAAACGGCGGCGAAAAATCAAGTAGTCATAGTACAATTTTATGAACGATAGATAAAAAAACCGAACTTACGGCTGCATTCAGCTGAACGGCATATTTACCGCACGGGGCAACCGCTGAAATTTTAGACGATCGGCAAGAACGCCCCTAAAACGGCGAGAAGCCGTCCCTGCACATATACATCCGTTCAACGCGGTATTCAAAAACCCGCCATTGAAAACCAAGCCCGTTTTATATTCAACCGTCGGCACAAATTCGTCCGAACAACACAAATTACGCCACCGATTCGTTCAATTCGCCCTCGTCGCCATTATTCTCACGCTGAACAATCGTATATTTATGCCATGCGTCAGACCGTTCCGGGAAATCTATTCTGGAATGACCGCCTCGCGTCTCTTCCCGTTCCAGGGCACAATGAGAAATTAGTCGGCAAATGGTAAGCATATTCTGTAATTCCCAACCGCGTGGATTGGTAAACAGATATTCTCCTACGTATTTTTGCCATGATTCAATGGTATCCTGCGCTTCCTGAAGTCCTTCTTTAGAGCGCATAACTCCCACACAGCGCTGCATTAAACTCTTTAAAGCGTTGCGAATATCGTCCGTATCCAACGGCAAGGTTCTAATCGGTCCGGTTCTATGCTCTTCAATCGGAAAGACAACAAAATCATTGGGCATTTTCTTGGCGTTATCCGATGCCCCTTGACCGGCGATTTTACCGTAAACCATCACTTCAAGCAAGCTGTTAGATGCCAGTCGATTCGCGCCATGAAGTCCGGTTGACGTTACTTCGCCCACCGCACGCAAGCCCTCGATATTGGTTTGCGCCTTATCATCAACTTCAATACCCCCCATCATATAATGAGCACCCGGACGAATCGGAATATTGTCTTTGGCTAAATCCAGACCAAACTGACTGCAAATATCTTCTATACCGGGGAATCGATGCGCAACAAATTTAGAATCCAAATGCTTTAGGGTCAGATAAACGCAAGAACTATTGGTTTTACTCATTTGAGCAACAATAGAGCGACTGACAATATCTCGCGGGGCAAGTTCCGCCCGACTGTCGTATTCCGGCATGAACCGATAGCCGTTTTTATCAATCAAATGCGCGCCTTCCCCTCGGACGGCTTCGGAAATCAAACTTCTAGCTCCGCCTGCCAGATACAAAACGGTGGGATGAAACTGAACAAACTCCATGCCGCGCAATCTGGCTCCCGCCCGATACGCCATCGCCATACCGTCTGCGGTTGCAATTTCAGGATTCGTAGTTTCCCGATATAATTGCCCTGCTCCGCCGGTAGCTAAAATAATTTGCTTGGCCCAAACAATCTTTTTTCCATACTTGGGATTGTACAAAATTGCACCATAGCAAACGTTGTCGGCAGTAACCAGGTCGATAGCAAACGTCTCCGTCCAAATAGATACGTTTTCCAGATTTTTTAATCGGGCTATCATCGCCCGCATAATTTCTTTTCCGGTAGAATCACCTAAAGCGTGCGCAATTCGATTGAATCCATGCCCGCCCTCACGGGTCAGTTCCAAATGAGAATCGTCGTCCAAGTCAAACTTCGTCCCCCATTTGATCAGCTCACGAACGCGTTCAGGACCGTTTTCTACTACCTGACGAACAATTTTTTCATCACACAAACCCGCTCCGGCAGTAAGCGTATCTTTAATATGACCTTCAAAATTATCCAGCGGGTCCAATACGGAAGCAATCCCCCCCTGAGCGCGGCTGGAAGCACATAACTCCAATTCAGGTCCCTTCGATACGACCAATACAGACAGCGAAGGGTCTACAGCCATTGCCGCGCGTACCCCTGCCAAACCGCCTCCTAAAATAAGGATGTCTGTAAAATTGTGGGAGATGGCTTTGTAATCTATCGGAATTAAATAACGTGAGGTGTTCATATAATACTTCGGTTCATTTTTGCTTATTGTACCGGATTATCAGTCGGTGCTATAATAGCCTATATTTCAACCCGATGGTTGAATATACGTCTATAAGATTTATTCTACCCTAAAACGGTCTAATAGTCAATGATGAACAAACGAAAAAAGAGAATATTTTTCAAATTAACAATTTTAACAGTCTTTGTCTTACTTATAAATTTTTGAGTTATTCACGTAAAATTCTGATTGTCTGTTGACAAAATCTGCGAGATTGAAAAATCTGAATAAATCCGCGTAATCTGCGGGTTATAAATATTGAATATTGCAGACGGCGACGTCTGCGCTCCGCCTATACTTCCGTCCAACACGATATTCAAAATCTATCCTTATAATTCTTCTTCGTGAACTTCGTGCCTTCGCGTCTTCCCGTAATTTTTCCCCCATTTTCGAGAAATAGTCCAACACGATATTCAAAATCAGCGAGGAAGAAAATCCGTTTCCGTTTGTACTAAAAGCCGAGATAATAAGCTCTCCACCTAAAAAAATACGACCTGTGCCTGTCAGACACGGGTCGTACGAAATTTTACATGGAACGATCGATCTTAGAAGTTTAACATCAAATCCATACCAAAGGTAAACTGACTGTTTTTATCTCCGAAGAACTTGTATCCGTAATCCGGATTCGCTTGCAAGTCAGACCAATCCCAGCGAACCTCAGGACGGAGAGTACACCAATAAGTCGGCTTCCAATTCACGCCCAAAGAAATGTCGTATACGTTGTAACACTCACTCTGGAAGGTCTGAGAGTATACGATTCGACCGCACTGCGGATTATCCTGGAACCATTCACCTCGCAAGCCAACCGTAACCGTATCGGTACATCGAATAAACCAGTTATTGGTAATACCGTTCCATGACGCCGAAGAGATACTATCTTTGGGGAAATTACCTTTATTATCGCAACCATAAACATATTCCAAGCTGGTAGACAACCAAGAGTTTATTCTCCATTCTCCCATCAAACTGAGAACGGTTACGTTAAAATCTCTGTTGGCAACATCCCGTCGTCCGCTGCGATAGGTCCACGTTTCGGTTCCTGAATGAATCATAAACTGGGTACTTAAATTTTTGCAGTAATTCGTCCATTTTACACCGCCCAAACCGGAAATACCGCCTTCTTTGGTTCCTGTTCGATTCCAGCCAAAGTCAAATCCGCCGAACACATTCCAGCCGCACGGCAAGTCAGCCGACACCTGAACTCCGGTAAGCGTTGTTGGAACTCCGTAGTAACTGGCATAAGAATGGGAATAGAAGAAGTTCTCATTCGCCATTGGGGATTCCAAATCCATACCCGAATAAAAATGCCCCGCTTTAACCTTCACGCCGTATCCAATCGGCAGATACATTTCTGCGTAAATTTGCGGAATCGACACGCCGTATTCAGCCACATCCTGCGCCAAACGACGACCGCCGTCTCCGTTCCATCGGTTCAAACGCCCTTCGATTCCATTTATTGTCGTTAGATATCCAATATTATTAGCTTCCCAACCGTAGGCTTGAGTATAATAATAATCAGTACCATAAAGTAAATCGACGCGTCCGCCCAGACTCATGTTATAACCGTTTTCCTTAACACGGCGTTCCATGGTTAAGTACAACTGATTCATTTGATAACTATTATACATATCGTTGTAAACCTGCGGCGCATAAGTTCGATCAGAACGACCGGAACCATACGTTACCCCTTGATCTAACCAGGCATTGAAACACCATTCACCTGGTCCCAAAACAGTATCCGCCCAGGTTGGGCTGGTATATCTATATCCACCATGCTGGTCACGAACCATTCCCTGGGGCAAGGTAACCATCCAATCGCAGCTTTTACAGAAGCCTTGACTGTCGGCTGTAGCTACAGATGCCGACTGCGAGTTTACATACCGCGTCGCTGCGGTCTGCTGCTGACCGTATGACTGATCATACGCCGCCGGAGCTGTATAATATTGTTCGTATGTTTGCGCCGAAATGGTTACAGTTACCATTGACAGCACTGCATAGGTTGTAATCGATAGGAGTTTTGCGTATTTCATTCCATTTTCCTCAACAAACACATAAATTGATTGTTGAACTGCTTGATTTTAGGGGGCTTCTAACGCTGCCCTATTACAGGTCTACTTTATGGTAATCGGCTTTTTCTGAAAGAAATTTAAGTGAAATATAGAAATTTCAACAAATTATTGAGAATTAATCTGATTTTGAAAAATTATAGAGTACTTCTATTAAATGCTTTCTGTGACCAGCGGCGGAGTTTTTTTCGCCTGAAAAAGGGAGGAAAGACCCAATATTTGGCAATATGGGGGTAGTCTTTTCGACCTAAAACAGGCGAAAAAAAGAACCGGCTGAACGCAATATTGAATTGTATAAAGATTCCTTTATTACCGTCATCCAGTTCCTCTCATTTATTCATTGAGCAACCAGGAAGACCAATCAGGGAGATTTCTTTTGCTCCAATAACCATCGATAAATATCGGAATAACAATAGGCGTAATCCCAGGCGTTATGTTGAACTTGATTCAAGGGGGTAAACTTGACTTTCGTTCCGCCTGCGTCCCGAATAGCGTCTACCATTTTAACGGAAAAGGAAAAAGAAACCACGGGATCGCAATCTCCATGAAAATCCCAAATCGGAATATTA
>CAYZMZ010000228.1:0-5909 GCA_964479655.1 uncultured Planctomycetaceae bacterium | reverse complement strand
ACTTCCGTCCAGTGCGGTATTCAAAATCGAGCGGCGTTAAGCGGCCGAGGACGACCGCAGAAAGGCGAGACGCCTTCCCTCCGCGTATACTTCCGTCCCAAGCGGTATTCAAAGTCTATCCTGATTTTCCCTTTTCCCTTATCTCTTTTTCGCTATAGTCCCCAAAGGGAAAAGGGAAAATAGCCAGTTACTGAATATAGCAGCCCACATTTCCCCAGTTGGGGTCTGTAGCCGCTTCTTGCTCCGCCTTATATTCCTTTATCGTGTTATAAACGAAATTCTTGGAGGCAACACCGTTTTCTATTATCTGTTTGGCGGTTAACCCCGCTTTGAAATTTGCTATAATTGAATCTCGTTTTTCTTGGTCGATTGGACGTACGGAGGAAGTTCTATCTGTTTGCGCAATTTCAGCCGTAATCCATTCTTGACCGTTTAGCGTCACTTCAAAGGGCTTAGCTTGTTCGCCGAAAAAATCACGTGTCTTTCTGAAATGCACTTCAAATCGACAGCCCTGTTCGGTGTTGTAATTTTCAGGACGCTTCAAAGCTATTCCCGTATCGAGAATATCCTCCTTTGCCGACGTTCCGCGTGCTGTACCGTCGTTGCTTTTACCTTGATGGTCGATCAGAATAACGGCAATTTTGTTCTTGCGCAAGGTCAGAAGGAAATCTTGCATATTCAGCCAACTTTCAGAGGCATTTGTTTTATCTGTCCGATACAGACTTGCGACGTTATCGAGAATAAGAACTTTGCTGTTCTGCTTATCGATTTCCTTGAAAATCGCGTTTTGCCATTCTATCCGATTTATATTTATACTCAAGGAATCGGGGGAAAAGTCCGGATTTATCAGACGGAAATTTTCGTTATCCAGCAATCCGAAATTTCCCAGACGTTTTTTCATAATCGTCTCAGACATCTCCCCGTCTATGTATAATACGCCTTTTACACAGCGGGCATCCCATCTGCTATCAAAAATGGAAGTTCCGGTTGCAATAGCTCTGGATATTTCCAAGGACAAATAGGTTTTTCCGATACCGGCTTTCGCGCTAATCATCGCCACGTTGCCTTCCCGCAACCAAGGGTAGAGTATATAAGGCGATTCGTGGATTTCCATTTCGGCAATCTCTTTTCCTGAATAGGATACAAGCCTGAACGGATTGTTCCTTTCCTTTTCCGTTTCGTGTTCGGTATTGATTTTCGCCAGGGCGGCTTCCTGCCTTTCGCCCTGTTGTAATTTCTTTATAATTTCGTCGCTTGCGGTTTCCATAACCGAGATTATTTCTGAACTCATTATTTTATCTCCTTTGAATATCGGGGTCTGACAGGATTGTTCTTGTCTAACAAGGCTTGAATTTTCGCCTTTTGCGCTTCGACCTGTTTCCGCGTTCTGCCGTGATGGGCAATCGTATAATCCAATTCCCTTTCCATCTGTTCAAACGTGTAGTTACGGTTAATATTCGGCGGTTCAAAATCATCGATAATCGTTTCTCCCGATTTAGTCAGAAGAATATACTCTTTCCCGTTCCATCGGAGGGGTTCAAACCGACAGCAGCTGATTCCGTTTGAGTTTGTCGTCCAAACTTCGGTTAGCTGGTAAAGACTGTAGACCTTAGCTCCAATCGGTTCACCGGTTCTGTTTTGTAACCAGATATAAATAACGCCTCGTCCGAAAATCCTGCCGGTAGACAGAATCTTACCGGATATTTCGTTCTCCTTTCCGGTTAGTTCTGCCCATAGCTGAACGGCTTGAGCGTCATATTCGCGGTGAATAAACGGCTTGGAAAAGTCAATATTATCTTGACCTTTATTTTTACTGTGAGATAATATCATAATTAGATACCTAAAGATATATTTTGTTAAACTGGTTCCACTTGACTTTTCCGGTCTGCATAACAAAAATCAGTCTTTTCATTTCGTCCTGATTGGCAAAATCATCAGTTAGCTCTACTTATGGGGCGAAATCAAAACAACGTCAAGAGGAAAATTCAAGTAGTTATAATATAAAAAGCTTCTTTCCTCCTTAACTTGTTTATCGTTAAGGGGGATAAGATTATATTTCTGTATTAATATAATACTGTATATTATATATTATTACTAATATATAATATTAATATTACAGAACAGGTAACACGTACAACAATCCAGACCGGGAATATTTACGGTGTTATTTGATGATACATTTTCTTTGGTCAGATGAATTGGATCGGGAAAACCATTGACGTAATTCTGACTTGACGAACCAGACCCCGTCTTTGGAATCTCTGTGATACGGGAAATCACCGACTTGACGGAAATACTCAATCATACTTTCGCTCAAACCGGTATAGTCAGCCGCTTCGGTCAGACTAATGAATTTTTTATCCATGCTGGATACTCCTAACAGATATACTGATTTTTAGCGTCTGACCTTAAATCGACTTTAAGATAAATCAAACGCCCTATACTATAGCAGAAAAACGTCAAAACTACCGTCAAAAGTTCCGTCAAAGAAGAGAGAATATAAGGGGTTTGAATCTGGAAAATACGAGGTATTTACGAATTTGGCTTTTCTGTAAAATTTCCGCAAAATAGAAAAAAAGTTTTGCTGTTTATACTATGACTACTTGATTTTTTCTATCGTTGCCGTTGGAATTGTGCCCGCCGATTGAATAGAAACTCCCGATTTTACGGGAAGACGAAATAAATCGGCTGATTTATGATAATACGATCCGGAAAAAGTCAGCGGGCAAGCTGGTTATTTTGACGATTTTGTAACGGAAACAACGGCGGCGTTGCGGGAGCGATTTTCGTTAATTGTTCTATAAAACTTTTAGAACTTATCGAATTTTTATAGCTTATTCCGCTGTATTGTTAAAGATAATCGGTATCTTGTGTTTTTGTTTTAGTCCTGTTATTTTTTCCGATTCTTGTTTTTCGCCAGAAATAAATTCGCTATAAACTCTTCGACGGAGGGGAATTTTGATCCGCTCTCGTTATTGTCTTTTCTATAATCTCCTACTCTGTTTTTTTCCAAAAGGCGTTTACGCTCTTTTTTTTCTTCCTCGATACGTACTAAAATGGCTTTGAGAATCTTGCTCATGCGGAACTGACTTTCAGCAAACTGGTATTTTTTGGCAATATCCTCTTGTATATCTCCATTTTTCAGGTCGTGATAGACATTTAATGCAATATCCATATCAATTTTTGTATTTTTTTCTTTGATTGATGGCTTTTTCGTTTTCTGATTCGTCGGCTTTGGAAGAGTGAGAACATCGGGAACAGGGGGATTCTGCGGGAGAACCTCGGTTTCGGTTTGGGGAACGGAGGTATCGTCAAGGTGCTTTGTGTACTTGTCGACGTTGAAATCCAAGGCTTCCAAAACGACGGTAACCTGATAGTCCAGACAATCCGTTCGGGGATTCGTATACGATTCGTCTCCCTTCTCCAAATACTCAAACTCCAAGGAAAGTCGCCGTCGTTGCTGCTGAGCTATTTCGTAATTATCGTCAAAGGTCAGTTCGCTTTCTCTTTTAAAATAGATTTTATCTTCGCTGTAAACGCGGCTATAACTTTCTCTAATAAAGGGTCTGCTTTTTAGCGGTATAACTCCCAGTTTATGATAGATTTTATTAATCTTTCCCTCTTCTATATATTCGATAATGGCTACCCAGCTATCGCGTTCGGATTCCGGATTGCTATTTGAATTACTGTTATGAGCCATTTACGACCTCCTTGCTGAGATTACAGAACACCGATCGGAATAGTCCTGCCTGTCGAAAGGAATCTTCAGACAAAACGGGGATTTATACTATGACTGATTGAATTTTCCTCTTGACGTCGTTCGATTTCGCCCCCTAAGTTGAGCGAAATCCTGGTTTTGCCGATCAGGGCGAAATGAAATGACTGATTTATGAAAATATAAACCGTAAAAATCCAAGTGGAAGCAGTATAGTTTGTGCGTACTTTTTTATACTACAAAAAATCAATTTGTCAACGGGATTGGAGATTGGGTTCAATTCTCTATTCCCTTTTCCCCTTTGGGACTATAGCGAAAAAGGGAAAAGGGAAAAGGGAAAAATTTTACGGCGAGGCGCGACCCCGAGGCGGAGATTATTCCAGTTCAATTTTACGGAAAGGCACGACCCCGGGGCGGGGTTCCCTGTTCGGCTACCGCCGGTTGCCGACAAATGGGTTAGCGGAGGTAAGGGGAAGTTTTTTACGGGAAGGCGCGAAGACACGAAGGAGCACGAAGGAGGGAATATAAGGGTAGATTTTGAATACCGCATTGGATTGGGGTCGGGGTCTTTACGCCTTTAGGCGTTTCCGTTTGGTAGGTTACAGAACAAATATACACGCTAACCCTGTAGGGGTTTCCGAGGGGGTAATACAACACCAACCTACCGAATACCTCCGTGGCGATTTTACGGGAAGACGCGACCCCGGGGCGGGGATTATTCCAGTTCAATTTTACGGGAAGGCGCGAAGACACGAAGGAGCACGAAGAGGGGAATATAAGGGGGGGATTTTGAATACCGCATTGGTTTTGTGGCGGGGTCTTTACCTCTTTAGAGGTTTCCGTATGGTAGTAAACGTTTTTTTCCCCGATGTTTTGAGCGAATCGTTTCCCGTGCGCAGCCAGCCTCTGGCTGGCTGCGCACGGGAAAGATCGCTACGGGGGGCGAAACGCGTCGTTCTACCATACGGGAACGCCTAACGGCGTTAAGACTTCCGTCCAGTGCGGTATTCAAAATCGAGCGGCGTTAAGCGGCCGAGGACGACCGCAGAAAGACGAGACGCCTTCCCTCCGCGTAAAGACTTCCGTCCCAAGCGGTATTCAAAGTCGGCAATACTAGGCGCCCCCGAATCTGTGGTCCCAGTTACGCTTTTTCTATTTGTCTTTTTCGCCGACAGCCAGAATCTTTTCGATAATTTCGTCGGTTAATTCGTATCCCTTTTGCTCGGTCATACCTTCCCAGACGACGGCACCGTACTGGGGTTCGACTATAACGGAATGCGGAATTCCGTAAACGCCCAGCGCGGCGGCTGAACGACGCTTGGTATCGATTCCAATGCAGTGTTTAAGACTTTCTCCCCTGCCCGGTTCGGGAAAATTATCCATTTGAGCTTTATCCGTTTCAAAAATAGAAATGATAACCAGTTTATCTTTGAACTTTTCGTTCCATCGCTCCATTTGCGGGGCGGCTCGTTTACAGGCGGGGCACCACGACGCGCTAAATTCAATCAAAACGTACTTTCCGTCCAGCTGAGGCGGTTGAGAATTGTACCACTGCTCGACTTTTATGAACGACATGATTCTATCGGCAGCTGAAATGGACTGCGTTTGATCTGTTTCTGCCTGAATGGTGCCGTTGTTATCCAGAATCGGAAGACTGACGAACTGCCAGGAATCCGCCCAAATCATGCGGGGACGGAACAGCTTGGCGTCTGGACTGGAGAGGATAGCGGGATGGACGACGGTTCCTTCCCGATGAGTTTCGTCTAACAGCGACGGTCCTTCGCCGACTAAATCAACGGCTTCAACGGAGCTGGTTTGGATATTTGTCAGCATCAAAACAAGACCGCAGGCAATAAAAATAATCGCTCGATTTTTCATTTGATAGATTCCTTAAAATGGCGGGGGGCAGGATTCATTCTAAATGGAACTTCCGTCCGATAGCTTTAGCTATTAACGAAGTTTCCAACAACATCTGCTAATTGTACTCCCATCGATGACGTTTGTCAAGTAAAATTTAAGGGAATACGGAATATTTTGGAAAAAAGTCGAAAAATTCTTGAAAGCCCCGGAGCGGGATTATTCCCGTTCAATTTTACGGGAGGGCACGACCCCGGGGCGTGAACTTCGTGTCTTCGCGTCTTCCCGTTATTTTTTCAAATTTAGGTGAACGCGGTTGGACGGGAGCAAGCTCACA
>CAYZMZ010000227.1:0-5936 GCA_964479655.1 uncultured Planctomycetaceae bacterium | reverse complement strand
GATCTCATAAAACTGATCGTATTCCTGTTTAAGAAGTGATTGAATAATATCTTCAAAGGGGACGCCCAATTCGTCCGGTCGGACTTTGTTTAACAAATGAGCGGCTACAGGAGCCATAATATCGCGTCCCTGAAAAGTTTGTGAAACGACATCCCGCCAGTACAGCTTGTTGGTTACGCTGTAAAATCGGACGGTTTTACTCGCTCGCTTTGCTTTGGCAACCAAACCGCTCAGCAATCCGTTATTAGGAGCAATATAGTACTGTTTTTCAATCTGGGCAAGAATAATTTCGCGATTTGTTCCTACGCCGGGGTCTACAACGGCAATATGAATAGTTCCAGGCGGGAACAATCCCGTTGTTTGCTCTAATACATACGCTCCCTGATCAATGTTTTGCGGCTGAATCAAATGGCTTATATCGATGATATTAGCTTGAGGGGCGATAGAAAGAATCACACCTTTCATGGCGGGAACGTACGTGCCTTGAATTCCGAAGTCAGTAGTAAGGGTTATAATTCCAGAAGGGTTTTGCATAATATCGCGGAGGGTAAGCGGGTATAAAGGGGCAGCGGTACTGATTCACTTGAATATTTCTATTTATACAGTTAAATTCAACCGTTTTACTCAGCTCCAACCAGTAAAATAGGGGGGAATTTCTATTTGTCGGGCAGAAAACAGAACGGCGTCCATATAAAATCACGTGATTACAGCATAAATACCGTACAAAGAATCGTTGAGGCAGAATCCGTTTGCAAATTCCGTACGTATTTTAACTGATCATACCTTTGTACGAATTGAAGCGGAAAAAAGTCTATTCAAGAAGAAAGAAAAATTAAAAAAATCAATAAAAATACCGACTTTTATTTAGTCGGTATTTTCTATATTGGGATTTTCCCTATAAAGTAGATAATAAATTACCTAACTTAACGATTTCAGTCTAATTTGAACGGCTGTTTGCGAATAACGCGAACAACGGCACCGCTACGAAGGCAGGACGCGCAAACCTTAACGGTTTTGTGCGTTCCATTTTCCGTGGAAATACGAACGCTTTGTAAATTGGGTTTGAACAATCGGCGGGTAATACCAGTGCATTTGGTACCAACTCCACCCAAGTGTTTGGCACGACCACGGGTTGTAACCGAATTACCGACTTGAGCGCGTTTACCACATACGCTACAAACTTGAGACATAATTATTGCTCCTATGTAATATTTGACTTATTTATTATTCATAAACAATTTATGGGAATAGTATATCGATTTTTCAAAATCACTCAAGCCCTAAAAGCCCATTTTACAAGAAAAAACTTACTCTTTTTCGATTTTTTTCACTTTTTTACGTTCCTTTACTTGACAGAATCCAAAAAAGATGGCAAAATAGATAATAAGTGGGTAACCTGATTCGATTTACTCAAAGAAGAAACCTCAAATTAGACGTAACTTCAAAAAAACCGAAATAGGATGCGGTACTGATTCCACTTGAATTTTCCAATTTATTTTGTTATAAAACTGTCCTTTCATTTCGCTTTGATTGGTAAAACCGTACAATTATACTATTGCGGGGCGAAATCAAAAGGGCGTCGAGGAGGAAACGAGTAGTTTTAGGGTACTTCTGTTAAATGCTTTCATTGACCAGCGGCGGAGTTTTTTTCGACCTAAAACAGGCGGAAAAAAGAACCGGCTGGACGCGAAATTGATTTAATAGAAGTGCCCTTTAGTAAGTAATACCACTTTTTACGATCGATTTTAGTCAATTATTCAATTTTTATCTCAACTATCATGAAAATAAAATATTTTTCGGTGTTATTCCTTGTCATGGCTATAACCAATGCCAATATTGCCTTTACCCAAATTCCCGGCATGCAACCCTCTCCGATGGAACCGATTCAAGATGAAACAACCGATTCCGCTCCGAAACCAAAAGACTTAAAACAACCGGTCATTTTCTCGGATACCAAGTGCATCGGACGTAATAAAAGCGGATACGGGGTTAAACGCTATCTTTGTATTCAATATCCCTGGAATACAATTAGAAATGCGTCGTTGGAAATCCGAATTTTGGATCCTGAAGCAATTAAAAAGCCCGAGTTCTGCAAACCGATGTGCTTCATGACGGTTTACGGTTCGATTCCCCAAATTAGCCAGTATATTTACAGAAAAAAAATCGGGCAGGTAGATTCCGTCAACGATAAAGAATTTCCCAAAGAACTGTTCCATGAACTGGATTTACCCGAACCTGAACTGATATTATCTACCATAGATAACCTAACTGGAACTCGCGGCTCATTTTTTCATTCCAAGCTAATCAACCCCGAAACAAAGGCGTTGGAAACAACCTTAATCTTTCCCAATTTGAAGGAATGGGAAATAGACAACGACAGATTAGTGCTCGAATTACGCGGAAAATTATTAGAGTTTGATAAAACCAAGCGGGAATTTTCCCAGCCCTGCGATTTACGTATCTGGCTGCTTAAAGACGACTATATCGTGTGGCAGCAAGACTATAAATGGCCGGGAAATCCCGAACCAGAACCGGCAAAAAAACAAGCAAACAGCAAATCCGAATCGAAAGAAGAAGACGAATCTCCTGCTGAGCAAGCCGAAGCGGCTGAAAAAGACGATAGCGCAGAATTTGAATAATATTTCGTTTTCTTTGTACTCTATTCATGTTTAATTTTTGCAATATCCGTTCAATCCTATGAAAAAAACATCAAAATATTCAAAACTCCAAAACGGAAAACTATGTAGAATCAACAAACACGGGGCATAATTCCTGATATTTTTCAAAAATTTTTGAAAAACTGTGTGTACAATTCTCAAAAATGAAGTAATATAGTATTAACTAAAAAAAACACAATTTTAAAATCAGGCGTTCGACTTATAACGGTTAAACCGTTTATATTCAAAGTCGGATAATAAAATTGAGGTTTTTTAGAAAAAAATACGGTTGAATTATTGACAACAATCCCATTTTGTTGTTATATTACATGTAGTTAAATAAAATATAATTCCAATTGCATATTTTTATGCTTAATAAAGGAGCACACCTCCCATGAATTTGGTCGGCAAAATTTTTACGGTACTCATATTTATTATGAGCGTTGTGCTGATGTCCTTGGTAATGACGTTGTACGCAACCCATACAAATTGGCGACTGCGTGTCGAAAACACCAGTGAGAACGCGACGCCTCAAAATCCCCTGGGATATAAGTACAGGTTACAAGACGTTGAAAAAACAAAGCAGGATTTGCAAAATCTGCTTGACGACGTTCAAACCAAGTTAGATCGCGAAACGATGGAAAAAGAGCAGGTTCGCGCCAAACTGGAAACCGAAAAGGAAGAACTCAGCAGCACTCTGTCTGCCAGAGAACAGGAATTGGCAGCCAAAACGCAAAGCGAGCGAGACGCCGTAGCGCAGCTAAAAGCGGTTACCGCCTCTTTGGAAGCCTTGCGTGCGGAAAACGAAACAATGCGCAACGAGGTTAAAGCTATCCAAGAAGACAGAGATAAACAGTTTGATTTAATGGTTAAAAGAACGGAAGAGCTTCATACCAAGGTCAACGAATTGGATCAGCTTAATCGCCGCAATAAAGACTTGGTTGCTGAAAACGCGAATGCCATGCAGTTGTTGCGTTTATTAGGATACGATAATAATCCTAATTACTATTTGCAAACAACCAATCCGCCCGCTAATTTAAATGCCGTGGTTTTAAGTGCAACGCAAGACATGGTTGTTATTTCCTGCGGAGCTGATGACGGCATCCGTATATCGCATCAATTGGAAGTAACCCGCGGAAATACGTACGTTGGTAAAATTGAAGTTCGGGAAGTAACCCCGGATCGCGCTATATGCAAGATACTTAAAGATAAACAGAGAAACACATTCCAGGTGAAAGACCGTGTCGTCCCTAAACTCAAATAACGAAAATGAATTTCTGGACGATCCCTTTGCTTCGTCTGGAATAACTTCAATCGGAAACGAACAACCTAACGAACAGGAAAGTTCTCAGGTACAGTCTGAATTTGAGTCTGATCAACCTGACGATCTTGCCCCGTCAAACGGTGAAGCGCAACCAGAAGTCGAAGAACAACCATTTGTTGATTTCGCTCCTGTTGACGCGGATTCAAAAGCCGAAAATGAAGAAGCTCAAGAGATAAAATACAAGAAACCGCGTTTCGATGTATACGCGATGTTGTTGTTTTTGTCATGGTGCGCCTTATTAACTGGTATTGCGCTGTTTTGGTTTGAATGCGATCCAACCGAATACGGAGACCCTCCCTATAAAGAAGGCAGCGTTCCGGTAGTTCGTTCAAACGGATAGTTCCCGATCCGTTTGATGGTATCGCAGTAGTATTGCATTTGTATTTTCGATAGTAGTTTTCTTTCTTTTGACTTGTCTTATTATGCCTTTATTAACACATCGTTATGCGGATGCCGTTCATTACGCTTTGGAATTACATGCCGCGCAAACCAGAAAATGTCCAGAAAACGTGCCTTACGTGGGGCATTTGTTGCGTGTTTCTGGATTAACTATAGAATACCAAGCGGATGAAGACACCGCAATTGCCGCTGTTTTGCATGACGCCGTGGAAGACCAAGGCGGTCAGGAAATTGCCGATGTTATTCTGGATAAATTCGGCGCACGTGTTCAGGGGTTTGTTTTGGATTGTTCAGACGCTTATGGAAAAATCGGTCAGAAGAAGCCCGCTTGGAAACAGCGCAAAGAGAATTATATCGCCCATCTTAAACAAGCTCCTCCGGAAAGCCGATTAATTTCATCTTGTGATAAATTAGATAATATGCGGTGCTCTGTTACCTGCTACAGAAATGAAGGAGATATTTTCTGGAATCGATTTCATTCCAATCGGGATGATTTTCTATGGTATTACCAAACCATAATAGATGCCTTGGAAACAACTGGCGGAACGCCCGCTTTAGCCGATTTGAAAGACGCATACAGTCAGTTTATTCGTTTGGTTAATCCTTATAAAGAATAAACGATTATCTTTTACGCCTTGTATGCCGATACTGTTAATATAATATTATAGTATATCGATGGATTTCGCCATTGAAATCTAACTCAACAACAAATTAGCAGAAATAGGTAAAACAGGCGTTTTAATGGACGATAAACTTGCCGCTCTGGAACAGGAAAACGAACAGATCAAGCAACAGCTAAAGCAATCTCAAGGGCTAATCGCCTTGGGGGAGTTGGTAGGGACAACAACTCACGAGTTCAATAATATTCTTATGACGGTTATGAATTACGCCAAGCTCGGATTGCGTCATAAAGACGACGCGATGAGGGAAAAAGCGTTTACGATTATTCTTGAGTGCAGTACCAAGGCGGCAAAGATCACGCAAAGTATATTGGGGCAGGCACGCAATCGTTCTCAGGAAATGGAGCCAACAGATTTGGTTTCGTTGACCGACGACGCCTTGTTGCTGCTGGAACGGGAGCTGAATAAGTATAAAATTCAGCTGGAGCGAGATTACGAAAAGGATATTCCGAAAATCAATGCGGCGGGAAATCAGATTCAGCAGGTAATTTTTAATCTGGTTATAAACGCGCGGCAAGCGATGTTAGACGGCGGGCGATTGCAGATTAAAATCGGATTCGATAAAAAGAACAATCAGGTTGTATGGATCGTCCGTGATTTCGGAACGGGGATTCCGGACAATGTTTTACCGCATATTTTTGAGCCGTTCTTTTCCACCAAAAAGGGACCCGACGCCTCGGGCAAAGGCGGCAGCGGCGTTGGTCTGTCTGCCTGCCGAGATATAATCCAAAAGCACGGCGGTAAAATTCGAGTTGATTCCGCCGTCGGCAAAGGCACCGCCTTTACGCTACGATTCCCCGCGCTTTCAGAATAGTATACATATCAATCCCTGATTTGTTTGATACCGTTGTCAGAGGAATAGTATCGCTTTGTTTG
>CAYZMZ010000226.1:0-5964 GCA_964479655.1 uncultured Planctomycetaceae bacterium | reverse complement strand
ATGCTCGGTCATCGTGGCTGCCGTTTGGGCATCGTCTATCCGGAGATCACCCGGATGCAGGCTCGCGCCATTATGGAAGCCGCCTGCGAAGTCAAGGCCGAAGGATTCGACGTTCATCCGGAAATCATGATCCCGCTGGTCGGCTCGCTCAACGAGTTCAAGAATCAGGAAGCGATTATTCGTACCGCTGCTGAAACCGAGTTCAAGGCTGCCGGTATTGAAATTCCGTACATGGTTGGTACCATGATCGAAATTCCGCGTGCCGCGTTGAATGCCGGCGACATCGCCAAGAACGCCGAGTTCTTCTCCTTTGGTACAAACGATTTAACCCAGACCTGCTTGGGTATTTCCCGAGACGATTACGCTGGATTTATCAACGACTATTTGGAAAAGGATATTTTCCCCGCCGATCCGTTCCAGGTATTGGATCAGACCGGACCTGGCAAGCTGATGAAGATTGCCGTCAAGGAAGGCCGCGAAACTCGTCCGGAAATCGAATTGGGAATCTGCGGCGAGCACGGCGGCGAGCCGTCCTCCGTTAAGTTCTGCCATAAGATTGGTTTGAACTACGTATCCTGCAGCCCGCTGCGAGTTCCGGTTGCCAAGTTGGCTGCCGCTCAAGCTGCCCTGGAAGATTGCCAGTGCTCTTGCGGTTGCAAAAAATAAGTTTGATTTGTATACTGTTACTGCGTGATTTTTCTGCTCGATGCCGTTTTGATTTCGCCTCAGATGAATAAAAACGACTAGTTTTACCGATTAAGGCAAAACGAAACGGCTATTTTACGATAAAATAGAAGTTGGGCAAGATCAAGTGGAATCAGTATAACGCTCGGCGGAAATTCCTTTTTCTGTCGAGTTAAACAGAATCATTTTTCGCCTGAAATTATCCCCGCGATAATTTCAGGCGTTGTTGTTTATAGGGTCAAAATAATCTGACGTAACACCAAACCGTATTAACAAAACAATTATATCGTCATAGTATAAACCGATAAAAGGATAAATAATTGAATTATTCGGGAAAACCACCTGGTCTTTTTCCTGCTTTTGTGATTGTGATAATCTATTTTTGGTGTATAATAGGAATATAAGATTTGTTGAAGCTGATGGGCGGCTTAAAGAAAGTGCCCACAATACAGTTCCATTTCCCTGACAATGCTTAACCTTCCCCAGAAAGGAATCAATCATGCAAATTCCCCATACTCATTCCAATTTTGCAACCCGCCGTCAATTTCTGGTCAGTTCATCTGCTGCCGTCGCGTCTTTATTCTGTATTCCAACGTCGGTGTTCGCCGATTCCGGGTCAGATGTTGTATTGCGTGCCGCCGTTTTAAGTGATGTTCACTATCCCGGTCGATCAAATGCGCCTGAAGTAGCCCGATTTGAAGCCGGACTTCAGTTCATGTACGAATATAGCCAGACGCAAAGCTATCCCCGTTTTGATGCGCTGTTGGTTGGAGGCGATATGTCCAACAACGGCAAAGAGAATCAGATTAAACCATTTTGTCAATCGATGGACAAATATCTCAAACCGGAAACGAAGCGCGTACTTTGCATGGGGAATCACG
Organism: uncultured Planctomycetaceae bacterium; assembly: GCA_964479655.1. Lineage (GTDB taxonomy): Bacteria > Planctomycetota > Planctomycetia > Pirellulales > Thermoguttaceae > RUG11551. The sequence continues at coordinate 4,399 of CAYZMZ010000226.1, read as the reverse complement.
ACCACTGGGGCGGTAACCGTCCGCTTTGGGAACGTATCTTTAGTACCCCCGCCAATCTGCGGCAGGAAATCAATGGATTCCAATTCATTACCCTTTCACCGGAAAAGGGATCCATGAGAAACGGAGATTATAAATACGCTCTGGACTGGCTGAAAACAGAACTGGACGCAGCCGCGGCCGCCGATAAAGACAAACCCATCTTCCTGATTCAACATTACCCGATTACTAATACCGTGTACGGAAGTTGCCCGCCGGATAACTGGGGTATTAACGATCTGTGTGAATTGCTGGACAAGTACCCGCGTGTTATCGACTTCTCCGGGCATTCGCATTATCCTATCAACGATCCCCGTTCTGCTTGGCAAGGCACTTATACGGCTTTCGGAACGGGTACATTGAGCTACTTCGAAATGAGCGGTGGAGTTTATAACCGGTTTCCGGCAGGCCATCGAAATGCCGCTCAGTTCTATATCATGGAAATTCATCGGGACAACAGCGTTGTTTTAAAACTGTACGATATAATTACCCAGTCATTCTTTAATTGTGTTTATCTGGTTGCATCTCCGGGAAATGTAGATAAGTATATCTATACGAATAAACGAATCGAACCAAGCAAAGCCCCTGTTTGGGCGAAAGATGCAACGGTTACCGTAGAGAATCTTAATCCCTCCGGAGCGATGTTTCAATTCCCCCAAGCCCAGTTTGACGGTCAGGAAAATATCGTCCATAGCTATAAAATCGAGATTGACCGAAAAATTCCCTCTCAAACCGCAGAACCGTCATGGGTGAACGCTGTAACCCGATACGAATGGTCCGAATACTATTTCAACAACATGCCGAAATCGATAAATATTACCATCGATTCATTGGAAGACGAGGCGGACTATCGTATGCGAATTACCGCGTTAAACTGCTTCGGCAAGACCTCTGATACAACGCTGGATACCGTGTTTTCTACGCCGAAAGATCCCAATAGCATTGTGGACAAAAAGGCCGATTTCCCTCAAGCAAATATTCTGGATGTTCATTTTACCGCCGATGGCGCAGTAAATACGGCAACGAACAGCTTGCCGCAGCAGAAACCCGTTCTGACATTGGGTCAGCCGCAGTTGGTTACAGATGCGGCGCTGGGTTGTACAGTTGCTCAGCTTGACGGCACGAAAGACGCGTTCAAGGTAAACTTTAGCGCGCAGGAATATAGTCGAATGACCCGCTCAATTACCATGGCTGCACAATTCAAAATTGATCAGTTCACCTCGCATAATATGGATGTTTTTGCCAATACGGAAGTCGGCGGCTATTGCTTGGAGATAAACCGAAAAACGAAGCAGTTGGAGTTCTGGTGTCATATCGCAGGCAGCTATCGAATCGTTCGTGCGCCCATTTCCACAGGAGAATATATAACAGCATTTGGTGTCTATGACGGCACACATGTTCTTTTATATATCAATGGAAAAGAAGCCGCCCGCGAAGCAGCCAGCGGAGCAATCAATTATACCCATACGGAAGCCGCTCGTGCGTTCTGTATCGGCTCGGATATTACTCGAAACGGCGGCGGTGAAGGCTTCCTGAAGGGAAATCTTGCCAAGGCTCAAATTTTCAACTGGGCACTTAGTCCCAAACAGATTCAAAACCTGTCGAAGTAACAGAAAACTTGTAAAAATCGAACGATATACTGATTCCACTTGAAATTTTCCGGATTGTATTATCATAAACCAGTCGTTTCATTTCGCTTTAATCCGTAAAACAGAGAGTTTTTATTCGTATGGAGGCGAAATCAAAACGGCGTTGATAGAGAAAAATTCAAGTAGGCATAGTACAAGCCCCTCCATCTGCCAGCCGGGGCTTGCTTTCTTGTTTGTTCGGTCTATTGAAGAAATCTGAAAAAATGGTATAATTCCAGTCGGAAAGGGTATTTTGCCCTTTGACGCACCGGTTTCCCCCTCCGATGAGCCGACAGAACCCCTCCGGATTCTTTCGACGGAATCGATAAAAACAGCTATAAAATCAGGTTTTTGCTATGCAAGTTATTCTCAAGCCGAATAAATTACGCGCTTTATTGGGCGGCCATCCATGGGTAATGGATACGTCGCTGGCACCGCTTACGGAATCAATTCCCAACGGCAGCGTTGTTGATGTCTATACCGAAAAAGGGCGTTTCTTTGCACGCGGATTATACAACGGACACAGTAAAATACGTGTGCGTTTATACAGTTGGGATCAAAACGAATCCCTGGACGCCGCCTTCTGGACAGAAAAAATTCAAACAGCGTTGGATTTGCGGTACGCGATTGGGTATTTCAATCGCAATGCGCAGACAGATAATTTATCCACGCCGACGGCCGTTCGGTTGATCAATTCCGAGGGCGATGGACTGTCGGGATTGATAGCTGATATGTATTCCGATATTATAATCGTTCAGGCGACGGCGTTGGGAATTTGGCAGCGGGCGGAAATGCTGGCTGATATTTTGCGGAATCTTACCTCGGCAAAAACCGTGATCGTTCGGACGGAATCCAGCATGGCGAAACGGGAAGGGCTGGAAGAATCGGATTCTCAGGCGATGGTATTCGGAAGTCCGGCTCCTGAAACCTGTGTAATTAATTCTGGTGGTATTTTATACCAGATAGACTTTTCAGCAGGTCAGAAAACGGGGTTCTATTTAGATCAGCGCGAAAATCGCAATGCAGCAGCCGTGCTGACGGCGGGTAAATCGGTATTGGATATGTTTTGTTATCACGGAGGATTTTCTTTGGCGGCGGCGAAGGCGGGAGCAAAATCCTGCTTGGCGTGCGATTCCAGCGCCAAGGCCTTGGAGCAAACTCTGCGTAACGTCCAGCTGAACGGGGTAAACAATATCGAAGTTCGCCAAGGGGATTCGTTTGAAATCCTCGAATCGTTCAAAGCTCAAGGGCAGGTTTTTGGAGCGGTGATTTTAGACCCGCCAAAATTCGCTCAGGGGAAAAAGAGCGTTCAGGAAGCCCTGCGCGGATACCATTACTTAAATAAACTGGGAATTGCCTGCGTGGAAAAAGGGGGAATTTTGGTTACCTGCTCCTGTACGGGGTCTGTAACACGGGAGGACTTTTTTTCCATGCTTCACGGCGCGGCATCTCAAGCGGGGAGAAGTGTGCAAATCCTGCAGCAAAGAGGGGCGGCTATGGATCATCCTGTTTTAGACGCCTGCCCGGAAAGCGATTACTTAAAATGCTTCCTATGCCGGGTAATTTAGTATTCATTGTTTTATCATAAAAATATTAACATTGAATCATATTTATATTATAGATATATATTTACTACAATAATACTCAAATGGCTATTACTTCCTTTATCGAAAAAAAGAAATCGGGTACCCCGTTAAGTTTGATTACCGCTTACGATTATACGCTGGCCAGCTGGGCGATAGCGGCCCAAATCGACGGTATTTTAATCGGCGATTCGTTGGGAAATGTTGTACAGGGGAACAATACGACCCTGGGAGTTACGATAGAAGAAATGATCTATCATGCCAAGGCGGTAAATCGGGCAATCGCTCAAAAAAAACAGCCGGGGCAAACAACTCCGCTGGTTATAGCCGATTTACCGTTTCCTGTCGGGCATACGGGAATCGATGAAGCGGTTCGACAAGCAGCGCAAATAATTAAGCAGTCCGGCTGCAGCGCGGTTAAGTTTGAAGGGGGAAAGGAAGACGCTCCGGTTATTGCCGCGATGGTTCATGCGGGAATTCCTGTTATGGCGCATATCGGTTTAAGACCGCAGCAAATTCTCAATTTAGGAAAATACTCCAAGCAAAAGGCGGAAGATATTCTTTTGGAAGACGCTCAAGCGGTTACCCAGGCGGGAGCTTTTGCGGTGGTTCTGGAATGCGTCCAATCGGAAATTGCACAAAAAGTTACCGAGACTATTTGCATCCCGACTATCGGTATCGGTTCCGGTCCAAGTTGCGATGGGCAGATTTTGGTTATTCACGACGTTTTGGGATTGGATCCCGATTTCGTTCCCCGGCACGCGAAGCAGTTTGCTCATTTGGGACAAGCGGCGATTGACGCTTTGAAGCAGTACAAAGCGGAAGTCCAAAATCACCAATTTCCTGAAAAATAAGCTCGTAAAAAGAGAACCCCGTAATTCCTCGCCCCAACGCGTAGCGATTCCCTTGGAGTTCATGGAGTTTCCTTTTGAAATGCGGGAGCTTGCTCCCGTTCTTAACACAGGTTGGGGGTTCCATACCGTTTTTCCCCTCATCTTGTTGGGGGGCATACTTGCCGCCCTCGAATCCCCGCCAATCAATTTTCCGGCAACCGGCGATAGCCGAACCGCCTCCCCAGCTCAAGGGTTCAACCGCTAACGCGGTTGGGGGACGTTTTTTGTGTTGTTTGTTTCCGTGGGCTTCGCACACGGC
>CAYZMZ010000225.1:0-5986 GCA_964479655.1 uncultured Planctomycetaceae bacterium | reverse complement strand
CGGTACCCCCAACGGTTCAGTCTGATGTAGAACGTATGTGCGATCCTATTGCGTTAGAATCTTTGGCAATTTCAGCGGCGACGTGTGAATCGCTAGACGAATTTGTCCAGCTATTAAAATAGTATCAAAGACAAAACAAAAACAGCGGCAAAACTCAGGTAATCGTAGTATGAAAACCTGAGTTTTGCTTGAGTTCTACTCGTTTTGCTTGAGTTTTCCCGGTTTGAGTATCAACGTTAAGCCGTTCCATTTCGCCCCAATCGATAAAACAAAAGGTTGATTGAATCGGAAGGGCGAAATCAAAACGGTGTCGAATGGAAAAATCAAGCAATCATAGTGTAATCCGGTTCCACTAGACTTCTTCCGGTTTCGGACAAATGAATCCTTCGCGATAATTTCGTCTGATCCAAACGTTGGCTTCATCGGCGCGATTACCCGTATAAACCTCTTTTTCCGGGTCAAAAGTCAGCAACGGTCCGACTGAAATGGGGTATTTCTCTAAATCCACGCCGTTATCCGTTAAATGCCGGAGCGTTCGGTTTAACGTTTCGAGGTTATCGTCCAGAGATTTAACGCCTTTGAGAATATCGGCGGCGTCGGAAGCGGAAACTTTATTCTTTTCGCCCAGGTAATAGCTCGTATTCGCCATGTGAGCCATCGCTGCAGACAGATGTCCGCACCGGGCAGGAGCGTTCAAAGAATCTGCATCTCGACTGAAAACGGCTTGAATAAAATTGTCGAAATGATCCCCTGCGCCGCTAAACGTTTTAACCGGATTTCCATCTGTATCAAAAGCAACGGCGGAGTTATAGCCATTGTTGCAGATATAGCCCTTGGAACCGTAGAAAATAACACCGATTTTATTACCTTTGGTTGAACCGAATAATTTATTGGCTTGCGTATCCGCGCTGTTATCGACAGACAGACCGCGGGTTTCAAAGACGATGCACTTGGTTCCGTAATCGTAAATAGCGACCTCGGTATTGGGCGTATCTCCTGCATCGATATAATTCGGGTCTTTTCGTTCAGCTTGATAACCCAACCGTCCTCCGTAAGCAATAACGGAATTGGGATGTCGGTCCAGTCCTAATCCCCAGCGGGAAATATCGGTTTGATGAGGTCCTTGATTTCCGCTGTCTCCGTTGCCGTACAACCGTTGCCAATGCCAATCGTAATGAAAACTCGGACGGGTTAGTTTAGGGGTTGAATATTCAGCCGGTCCAGACCAGAGATTGAAATCAACCGAATCTGGAATGGCGTAATCGCCCAACGAGCCTATAGATTTACGGCGTTTATAGCAAAAACCCCGTGCGAAATTCACTTCACCGATTCCGCCGGCAGCAATAAACGCAACCATGTCTTTGATTGCTTTGTGAGAGCGGCATTGCGTGCCTGCCTGACAGATTTTTTTGTACTTGAGCATGGCGGCAGTCAATGCGGCACCTTCAGAAATGTCGTAACTGACCGGTTTTTCAACGTAAACATCTTTACCTGATTGCATGGCCCAGATTGCAGCCAAAGAATGCCAGTGATTGGGGGTCGCGATGGAGACAAAGTCGATGTCTTTTTTATCCATGATTTCACGCAAATCTTTTACGTAAACAGGACGCTTACCGCTGCGAGAGGCTATTTTATCGCAAACATCGTGCCCGACTTTTTCGTCGCAGTCGCAAATGTAATTTATCTGAACATCTTTTCTGTTGAGGTAAGCATCAATATGATTTCCTCCGCGTCCGCGAACGCCGATAACAGCAACCGAAAGTTTACTGTTGGCGTCTGCTTTTGGAGTTTGAGCCAAAACGAGTTGGGGGGATACAATTGTACTGGCGGTAATCGCAGCAGCCGAGGCAAACAAACTGTCCTCAAAAAACTGACGTCGATTCAAATTTGACATTTTTTCGATCTCCTGTCTTTTCTTTTTTGAAATTTGATATATAGTTACGGTGGGAATGTAACACCATTGTAATTGAAGTGTTGATAAAAGTCAAGAGTTTACTGAGAAAAATTGCAATTATTTTAAATAAAATGTCTGATATATCACGAACGAAAACTCTGCTGCGGCAGGAGTATGAAAGTCGTCGTAGCGATTTAGGATTAACGATTCGCACTCAAAAAAGCCGGGTTATTACGCAAAAACTACGGGAAGATTTCGACTGGAAACGCGCCGTTTGGGTATGCGCTTATCTCTGGTTTAAAAACGAGGTTCAGACCGATGAAATAATAAAATCAGCATGGAAATGCGGTAAAAAGGTTTGTGTTCCTCTATGCGGCAAGACGGAGCAAGACAAGATAATACTGTATCAAATATTATCTTTTTCCGAATTATCGCCGGGAAAATTTGGAATTCGCGAGCCGTCTTTAGACGTTCAGCATGATACATCCCGAATTATAGACCCGCATACGATAGACGTTTTTCTTGTTCCCGGTCTGGCGTTTGATTCATCGGGAAATCGGCTTGGCTGGGGGGGCGGATATTACGATTGGATTCTCTCCCGCGCTCCGCAGGCAACGAAAATCGCCTTGGCTTTTTCCTGCCAATTGGATAGCCGCTTGCCTGCTCAAATCCACGATATTGCCATGGATAAAATTATTACAGATTGAGTATTTTACAAATTTATGTTTCTTCGCGCCTTCCCGTAAAATTGCCGCCCAAAAAAGGTTGGAGAGGTAATTACGTGTATACATCTGTCCAATGTAATATCCGAAATCGACGCGATTTTTTACGGAATAACGATTCGATAGACCGATTTCGGCGTATAATCAAGTTCGTTGACCGTTTTAATCGCTTTTGACTTCAGTTCCGCCGAATACCGTTTCCTCGTTCCTTTAGTCATGTTGTTGCCTGTAATCCTGCCAGTATTTGTTCATAATTCAATCTCTTTATCTGCTTTATAATGTTGTTAGGTGTTCTGTAAAGGTTGATTAAATCAAACGTAGCCATGTCAGGTCTTGCAATTTACGAAAATAATAGTAAAATTGAAAAATGTAAAAGGAGAATAGATTATGAGAATGATTCCACCACCTGAAGTTGATGAATATACTCAATACGATTTCGATGACGATACTTCCTATAAAAGGCACATTGTGAACAATCCTTCTAAACGCATTCTACGAATGATATTTGAAGATGAAGCATCGTTCTATTCTAGACGTCTTCGCCATCTTACAATTGGAATGGAATTTATGGCCAAAGAGTATGAAAAAGAGTATATACATGAGATAGTAAATAAAAAATACCTTAAACCAAATTCACATGATTATATCGATGACGACCTGAGACCGGGCGTTCCACCAGAGATTATTGAGGCGTTACGTGAAGTGGACGCAGAGGCATTTAAGATGATTGGTCGGCATATAATCCGTGACTTTGACGATGGTAAAAAGCCGGAAAGAGACCCGTTCGACGTATTTTACGAACGATGGAAACAACTTCATCCGGAGACTCCGGAGGACTAAATCAGGGCGATTCTATTGTAATTCCCTTTCGCCACTGATTCTAAAAAGTCTGGAGTTATGGAGAAGCCTCGAGTTATGGAGAAGCCTCTCAGGCGGGTTCCCTGTTAGGTAATTGTTCGCTAGCAAAAAAAATCGGGTTGTTTCTACCCGATTTTTTTCTAACGTTGAATTGCGCAACGGATACTATTTGGGAGCTGGAATCGTCTTGTTGGGATTAACAGGACGATCTACAATATACCCGCCCGAGGCTCCGCGCTGATAAATTCCGTTGTTTTTCAAGCCGCAGCCGTAAACGTCTTCTCCACCGTAATCAATTAAGAAGGAGAAATTCCCGCCACACTGAGGCCAGAGATGGTAATCGGAATTGATACTCGGCGAAGCGTATCCCTGGCTTGTTCCGTAATAGGTGTCTTTACCATCGTAGTCAAATAAAAGCCCCATACTTGCCTGAGCACCGTTTCCGTCTGACCCGCCGCCAACTGCGGTGTATTTATCATCACCTTGAAAATCAATCAGCGCACCAAACGAAGCGTCCCAGCCGAAACCGTTATTCATAATAGTTGAATTGTACGTATCGTCACCAAAGTCTTCAAACAGATAGCCAACCGCATAATGACAGCCGAATCCATTTCCCAATCGCTGGAATCGCTGTTCGTATCGTTGTGAGCCGTTAAACGCCTTGGTTGTAGAACCGGCATGATTGTCGTTTCCGCTGAAATCGCGTAAAATGCCGACGCCTTGCCAGTATCCGCCGCCGTGAGCGATGTAATCGTATTCATAATAATCATCTCCGCCGCCTTCAAGCAGAACACCGATACCGCCGCCGGCTAAATCTCTCAATCCGCAACCTAATCCCTGTCCCCAGCCTTCGTAACCGGGAGTTTCATCATAGGAATCGGGATAGATTCCGCCTAAATAATAGGTATCGTTTCCTGAAACGTTTTCCAGCATTCCAAAACCCATCGGATGCCCCATACCTTGCGCCCACATGGCTGCATGATAGGAATCGTTTCCGCCTAAATCGATAGCAAGACCGATTCCAGCTAACGCAGTTCCCTGAACTCGGCGTACACCGCTGTACGTATCGTTTCCTTCCATATCAATAAGTATACCGACACCGCACAGGGTTGAGCCTTGCGCAACGTGAGTTGCGGAGTACTTATCGTCGCCTTGGCGGTCGATCAAGCAGGAAATACCTAAAATCGATGATCCTTGAATAGCAGGCAGTTGACCGGTATAAACGTCATTTCCCTGTTCGTCGATTATCAGCAAAACAGGACGATTCATACTGACCAAACCTTCACGATAAATATCGTCGCCTCCCAAGTCGATAACCGCACAGAAATCCTGCATTTGCTCCAGATTATATTCGTTATGTCCTTTTCCGCCAACCAGAATTTTACCGGCGGGGGATTCTAAAACCATTAAAACCTCGCCCACAACACCGGGTACCGGCTTTCGGGCAACCGGACTACCGTCCTCGTCTTTTTCTATCGGCCAGAGTTTTTCGATTGTTTTGTCGTCCAGTTTCAGCAACTGATCCAGAAAATCCTTTTCTGTAAAGGAGCACATAATTCCTGCGGCATCGTAATAAGCCCCGTAATCCAATTTCTCAAAATTGAGGAGCATCTGACGAATTTGTTCAGATCGTAAATTAATCGTATGTCCGACATTAACCTGAATTGTAAACAGATTGTATAGCTGCGCGTTCATCACCTTCAACATTTCAGGCGATATTTTTGAAATCGCTTGAGCATGTAATCCTTTTACCTCTGCCAAGCGGGAAGAAAGCAGTTTATAGGCTTGTTCAGCAGAATTTACCGGTTGTTTTGTACAGGGTGTTCCGGCAGGTACGCCCATTTTAGCGCGGGCGGTTTTGAGCATAAAACCGTAGCCTTTGGTTCCGCCGTATAAAACGCCCGCATGAAGAAATCGGGAAAATTCTTCCGTTTTTGACAACGACGCAATCGGATCCAACAGCAGTTCTTCATACCATTTTAAGCGGCAAATACCGTTATATCCGCCTGTTCCGGTTGACTTTCGGCTTTCAGTTGTTTTTTGATTTAAGTAGCCTAGCCACGTATTAAACTTTTGTATTACGCCAGCTCGATTGAGCATTTCCAATTTCATCTCAGACTGCAACGTTTCAACGATTTTATCCGCTTGAGGAAATCCCAGTCGATAGGCACTTTGCGGGTATTCCATCAAAGAATCGTTCGCATTAACCGGTTTTTTTGTATCTGAATTAGAACCGCTATCCTCTTTTTTGGAATCGTCCTTATTAACATCGTCCGATTTAGAATTTTCGGAATCATCGTTATTTTTTTCAACTACATCTCCCTCGTTTTCGGGTTTAGGCGCATGTTTTGCGTTTGAAGAGGCTTTATTATCGGAAGATTCAATAACCGTATCGGGTGAAACGGCGTTCGCAGGGGTTTTTAACCCAGACGGACTAACAGAATCTGCCTTTTTATCGGCTTTCGCCTCGTCTGATTTTGTTTCAGATTTCTTTTCAGTTTCTGGCGGAGAG
>CAYZMZ010000224.1:4438-5987 GCA_964479655.1 uncultured Planctomycetaceae bacterium | reverse complement strand
TTATCTCGCGCTGAATAAGCCAGCGGAGAATAACCTGGGCAACAGACTTTCCATGTTCTTGGGCGATTGCCAGCAAAACCGGATTCTGAAACATCTGATTTTTCCCTTCCGCAAACGGCGCCCACGCCATCATTTTGGTTCCGTACCGTTTCATAACCTCTTGGGCTTCAATCTGCTGATTGAAAACATGCGTTTCAACCTGATTAACCATCGGAGCGATTTTGTTGTATTCCGCTAAATCAACTAAACGATCGGGATAGAAATTACTCAGTCCGATAGCTCGAACTTTTCCAGCTTCATACGCCTGTTCCATCGCCCGCCAGGTTCCGTAGCAATCGCTAAACGGTTGATGAATCAGCAGCAAATCAATGTAGTCAGTACGGAGTTTACGCAAAGATTTATCAATCGACGCCGCAGCACGCGTCTGACCGGCGTTGGAAATCCAGATTTTAGTAGTAACGAAAATCTCGTTTCGAGGAATGCCGCAGCCAGCCAAGGCGTTGCCAACACCTTCTTCGTTAAAGTACGCCTGCGCGGTATCGATAGAACGATAGCCGACTTCCAACGCCTCTCGAACGCACCGTTCGCAATCGCTTGGCTCAATTTGATACACACCATATCCCAAAATCGGCATTTCAATACCGTTGACCAGTTTTACTGTTTGCATATTTTACTCCTTTTGAAATAAAAAAGGGGATATATTTTTGTTCTTCCCCCAAAAAACGTCTTTACTAAAAACACCCCTCCGAAAAATCACCCGTCTAACGGATGAATACGAGTTATTATATCCGCTGTAGCCGCTTTCGTCAAGACCAGCCCCCAAACATTTATAGGCAGTTGGGCTGCCGCCGTTGCCCCGAGTCGGGTTTCTCTGTTTGAAATACTGTCGATTGCCGAAAAATAGTTGGCGTTGTTCCGGGCGGTAAATATACGACCCAACCGGACAAAGAAAGGGAGGTTTACTGCCCTGAATACGTATTTTTGCCGTCAACGCGATACGGTTTATCGTTCAAATTTGCGCTAAGCTTTTCTTTTCCGTGCTCCCCGAGCGATTAATCCCGCAACGCAGCCAGCCTTAAACCCGGCATCTATATTGACAACCGCTACGTTTGAGGCACATGAATTGAGCATTCCTAACAAGGCGGCTAAACCGCCGAAATTAGCTCCGTAACCGACACTGGTCGGAACGGCAATAATCGGGCAGGCGATGTAGCCGCCGACTACGCTCGGCAGCGCGCCTTCCATGCCGGCAACGACGATAACGGCATCTGATTCGTTAATTCGCGGTAATTGCTCTATCAGCCGCTGCGGTCCAGCGACCCCAATATCGTTGATCAGTTCGACATCGCAGCCAAACCACGAAACTGTTTCGCGGGCTTCCTCTGCTACCGGCAGATCGCTGGTTCCCGCAGTAAGAATAATCACTTTTCCCTCAACCGGACGAGTACCAATCGGCGGGGACAGGCGAAACGTGCGGGCTACAGGATTATATCGTCCTTCAGGAAACGCCTGTATAATCGCTTCCGCTTTGAGGGAATCTACCCGCGTT
>CAYZMZ010000224.1:0-4428 GCA_964479655.1 uncultured Planctomycetaceae bacterium | reverse complement strand
CGCAAATTATCGCCATTTGCTTGGCTATGGCGATAATTTGCGGCGCGGTTTTCCCTTCACCGTAAATAACTTCGGGGAATCCGCAACGCTGTTCCCGGTTCCAGTCTATATTATAGTCAGCCATGATATTGTATCCTGGTATCTTTATTTATACAATGTACTAATAAACATGTAAACTTATCAAACCGTAATCAGTTCATAATCCATGTTTCCTAATCCGATTTCCTGTGCGTATTGAAGTCCGAATTCCCAGTCGGTATCAGGGTGGAGAATTTTGAATTTATCCTGATGGGCTTTGCAGTTTTGATGCCTATCGGAAAGCATATTATCGGATTTTAAGGCGGGAGCGGCAATTACCAAATCCGCACAGGCTTTATCGATTGCTACCGGGTCAAAGGAGGCGGCAATTCCGATATTGGGAACAATCGAGGCATCGTTATGATTCCAGCAATCGCATTCAGGAGAAACATCGATAACAAAACTGATATGAAAATGCGGCTTGTTATATACCGCCGCCAAAGCGTATTCATCAATCCGCCGATTCAAATGATGGGAATCGTCGTAGCTTTCCAAATACGCCGCCTGGAACTGGCATAAGGCAATGCATTGACCGCAGCCAACGCATTTATCGGGATTGATTTGCGCCTTTTTTTGCTTGTTGAGGGAAATTGCCTGCTGACGACAATGCTTAATGCAAACCTGACACCCTCTGCAATTTTCTTGATGAATTACCGGCTTTGAAGCGGAGTGCATTTCCAGCTTTCCCGGAACCGCCCCGCACCCCATACCCAGATTTTTCAGACAGCCTCCAAATCCGGCTAACTCATGCCCTTTGAAGTGAGTTAAAGAAATTAATACGTCCGCGTCAGCAATCGCAGCTCCGATTTTAGGACGGGGACAGTATTTTCCCTGAATCGGAATTTCCCGATAGGAGAGTCCCTTTAATCCGTCGCCGATAATCGCCTGACAACCGGCGGAAAGCAGATTAAATCCGTTTTCCGAGGCGGTTTGTAAATGGTCTACCGCATTTTGCCGACTTCCAGAGTAAAGCGTATTGCAGTCCGTCAGAAACGGCTTGGCTCCGTTCTGTTTTAGTATCGATACAATTCGGGCAACATAGTTCGGTCTGATAAAACCGAGATTTCCAGCCTCTCCAAAATGAATTTTCAGAGCAACAAACTGATCTTTTAGCGGAATGGTTTCTATACCCGCTTTTTTAATCAGTTTTTCCATATTATCCAGCAGGTTGTTGCTGCCGGAAGTACGCAGACCGGTAAAATAAACTTTGGATTTTGTAGGCATGATAAATAGGTGTTTTAATAACACCAGAAAATAGTAATACGATATAAAAATAATTAACGGTACAAAAAGACCCAACATAAAGTTGGGTCCTTTTTCTATTGCTTTTACAACCTGATAGATAAAGTTATTTAACCATATCTTTAAGGGCTTTCAGAGCGCGTAGCTTGGGCTTGCAGGAAGCGGGTTTGGCCGGGTAATCACGGAATTCTCCGGGATGGAATGGGTCGGCAACATGCTTGCGAGCGGGCTGCTTGGGCATTTCTTTTTTCTCGATCTTGAACAGACCGGGGAACATAAAGGCACCAGGTCCCTTTTTGCTCATGCTGAATTTAATTTGATCGGCAACAGCATCCAATACTGTAGCAACGTCTTTTTTAGCCAGTTTGGTGGATTCCGCAATGGCCGCGATTAATTGAGTTTTAGATAACGGTTTTACCGCCGTTTTCGGAGCAACAGCTTTCGCCATAATAATTTCCTCCTTGACAGTCCTTGTGAGAGGCAACTATAAAATTAAAATTCCTGGTTAGCGTGCGAACGGGTTTTCTGTAATAAGTTCAGGGGTATTCGACATTCGCCGGGCCAACCTTTGCATTCGACCTGAATGCAAAATCAGATTAATAGATATTAAAATAGTATTTCGGCTTTTTTGCAATATGGTTTAGCCCTTTTTTCTTGATTTTTTCGAGAAAAAAGCAAGTTTTTTTGAGATTTTTCTTGAAAATCCCCTATTTTACGGACTATTTCTCCAAAAATCGATTTTTTTGATGAAAAATCCAACGATACGAAAAATCGATTTTTCAATAGAAAATTGCTTCATATCGCCTGTCTAAAGGGCTTCCACTTGACTTTTTCCGGTTTATATTTTCAAATTTATATTTTCAAAAACCAGTCGTTTCATTTCGCCCTGATCGGTAAAACAAGGATTTCGCTCAACTAATGGGGCGAAATCAAAACGACTTCAAGAGGAAAATTCAAGTAGCCATGGTATAAATAGGCGTTTTCGGCTATCAATAATAATCAAGATGTATGTACTTGACGGTAATTTTAACTGCTGGAATAGAAATCGCCTAAAAAAATCCGACTAAATTTCGCTTTTTTTAATAATTTTCGGGGTAAACGCTTGACCTATTCCCCCTTTGTATGGTATAATAAAGTCTATGAGAAGCTTTTGGATAAATAATAATCCGCCCTTAGTATACGGATTTTCCCTTATAGGATAAATCACCATGTCAGAAGAAGATGTAGACCTGCTGATGCCGTCTTCATCCAGCAATATGGATGACGCCAGTACGACAATGCTGTCCAAAGAAGAGACCGCATTTATCAGGATAGGTATGCTTATCGGCGGCAGATATAAAGTTGAACGATTTCTCGGCCGCGGCGGTATGGGCGATGTTTGGCTTGCCTCCGAAATGGAGGGCGACGAAAAAATCCAGTCCGTCGTTTTGAAAATCATTCCGCGCGCGTTACAAAAAAATCCGGTTCAGTTAAAAAAATTTACGGATTCGTTTGAGTTGGCTCGAATGCTCCGCCATCCCAATATTTGCTCCGCTTTAACTATTGCCAGAGACGCTACGTTTGGTTTTTGTTTGGTTATGGATTACGTCAACGGCATTGAGCTATCCCGGTATCAAAAACGGATGCCAGGCGGCGTTTTCTCTTTTCAGCAAACACTGGATATATTAGCTCCGATTGCCTCGGCCTTGGATTACGCTCACAAAAAAAAGATTATTCATCGGGATATTAAGCCTCAAAATATAATGATTCCTATTGAAGCCGAAGTTCCGCTGGTAGATGAACTGCAAATAATCGATTTTGGATTGGCGATGCAGTTTCATTCTACTACTTCCGGGGTAGACGATGTTTTTGGCGCAACCAGCGGGACAATTCCCTTCATGCCTCCCGAACAAATCAACGGCGTTAGGCAAGACGCCCGAACCGATCAATATTCTATGGCTGTTATGGTTTATAGAATGTTATCGGGTAAAACTCCGTTTGCCTGCAAAGATACCGATGTTATGCTGGAGCGGATTCTCAACGATGACCCGCCGATTATAGAATATTACTCCTCCCGAGTAAATTCCGTTTTGCGAAAAGGACTGGCAAAAGATCGGAAAATGCGTTATGCAACGTGTACTCAGTTTTTAGACGCGTTAAAAAAATGCGGTAAAAGTGCCGTGGCTAGCAGTTCGCCGGTAAACCGTTCGGTGGGAACCGTTACTTTTTATCTCCTGCTTGCCCTGATCGTTGTTTGCTTAACGATTATTGCCTTTATTTTAGGAATGTATTACTGGAAGTAATTGCTACCCCTATAATATAATAGATAATCATGTTCCTGTAGTAAACAGTATAGAATAGATAAAAATCATAGTACAGATTCAACATCGAACAATAAAAATAATACAAAAGAATTGAATAAATAATAAATTATGGAATTAAAACTTAAACCGCGTCCGGTCGATGCTCATAAAGGAACCTTTGGAACGGTATTGGTAATCGGGGGAAGTCGAGGAATGTCCGGAGCGGCGTCTTTATGCGGTTCAGCTGCCTTGATTAGCGGTTGCGGCTTGGTTCGGGTAGCCGTTCCGGTCGTTTGTCAAGATATTGTCGCTTCTTTTGATCGGTGTTATACAACAGTCGGCTTGCCCTGTGATTCCAACGGCAAAATTTCTTTGACAGCCAAAAAACAAATTCAGGAAGAAGCCTTGCGAGCTACTGCTATCGCCTTGGGACCGGGTTTAGGTCGGTCTGAGGAATTAACCCAGCTGGTAATCGAACTGAATCAGGAAATCGATAAACCGATGGTTTTAGACGCCGATGCGCTTAACGCGTTAAGTCAATCTCCCGATAAAATGTTTTCGCCTCATACCAGAATTATGACCCCTCATCCGGGAGAGTTCGCCCGATTATCTGCCGCCGTTGCCAAGCAAACTCGAGAGCAGCAAATTCTTTTAGCTAGTAAATTAGCGGATAAACTCTTGGCTACCATCGTTCTGAAGGGGCATAGTACGGTTATTACAGACGGAAAACAAAAATACGTTAATACAACGGGAAATTCCGGCATGGCGACCGGGGGAGCAGGCGACGTGCTGACAGGAGTTATCGTTTCTTTGCTGGCACAGGGTT
>CAYZMZ010000223.1:0-5998 GCA_964479655.1 uncultured Planctomycetaceae bacterium | reverse complement strand
CGCCTTAATCGGTAAAACGAGGAGTTTTTATTCGTACTGTGGCGAAATCAAAACGGCGGCGATAGAAAAAATCAAGTAGTCCTGGCATAAATGGCGTTGCGAAGTCAAATCGAGGTACTCAAAAACAGCGGCGAGAGAAAATTCAAGGAATTAGAGAGTCAATTTAGGAGGTTTTATCTTATGCCGTTATATAAATACGCTCACGAAAATAAAAAGGGTGCTGATTGTTCTGACGAGTTTGAAGTTCTTCAGGATTTGTCAGAACCGGTTTTAACCGTCTGTCCGGATTGCGGACTTCCGGTTCATCGTATTATGGGGAATTTTGCGCCTGTAAAAAGCGAACGGGGAATGCTCAGCAACAAAAATCTATCGGAAAAAGGCTTTACAAAATACGTCAAAGCGGGGGATGGTTACTACGAAAAAACGGCGGGAAAGGGGCCGAACGTTATTTCCGGTCGATAACAAAACGAATCAGAGTTAGGGCGGGGTGGGATTAGAGTGGCTTTATACTATGACTACTTGATTTTTTCTCTTGACGTCGTTTATATCTCGTCCGAATAGAATAAAACAATATAGAGTAAAACAACCCTTTGTTTTATTGATCAGGGCGAAATGAAACGACTGTGGTTTATGATTCAAACTGGAAAAGTCAAGTGGAATCAGAATACCCTGTTCCTCGTCCCGGTTTTCATTTATAGGGGGGCTGTTAAAAAATACCAGATATATTATATTAACAGATATATAATTGGTTGACTTTATTGTCAACTTTAACATTTTTCATCTAATAACATTCAAATAAAAATGGCTTACGACGTAACTTTAATTAACGGAGATGGTGTTGGACCTGAACTAGCCGCCGCAGCGCGCCGATGCGTAGACGCAACGGGCGTAAAAATTAACTGGGATATTCAGGAAGCGGGTATCGATATAATGGAAAAATGCGGTACTCCGTTGCCCGAAAGCGTAATGGAATCGGTTCGCAGAACCAAATGCGCGTTGAAGGCGCCTATTACGACCCCGGTTGGAACGGGTTTTAGGTCTATAAATGTTCATCTACGTCAGGCGTTGGGATTGTACTGTTGCCTGCGTCCGTGCAAGTACTATCAGGGCGTTCGGAGCTATTTTTCTTCTATTCCCGTTGATTTGGTAATCGTTCGGGAAAACACGGAAGATTTGTATGCGGGTGTTGAATTTGAACAGGGAACCGAAGACTGCGAAAAGCTCTACGATTATATCAACGAATTATCGCCCAAGCGTCCGATTAAATCAGGACGGGCGGAAACGGGTATTTCTATCAAACCGATTTCGATTTCCGGAACGGAAAAAATCATCAAATACGCCTTTGATTACGCGGTTTCGCATAATCGTAAAAAAGTTACTGCCGTTCATAAAGCCAATATTATGAAGTTTTCCGATGGTCTTTGGCTGGCGACATGCCGAAAAATGGCGGAAAAATACCCGAACATCGAATTTGAAGATAGAATCGTAGATAACATGTGTATGCAGCTGGTTCAGAAACCCGAATTGTACGATGTTGTCTGCCTGCCGAACTTGTATGGAGATATTCTGTCTGACTTGGCTGCCGGCCTGGTTGGCGGTTTAGGTGTAGCTCCCGGCGCGAATATCGGCGATGACGGCGCGGTATTCGAGGCAACTCACGGTTCTGCCCCTAAATACAAGGGCTTAAACAAGGTGAATCCGACGGCTTTGATTCTCTCCGGAATGTTGATGCTGCGTCATTTAGGTGAGCTGGAAGCGGCTGACAAGCTGGAAAAAGCCGTTTCGGAAGTTATTGCCGAAGGACGCGATGTTACTTACGATTTGAAGCCCAATCGCGATGATCCGACTGCTGTTGGAACGCAGGAAATGGCGGACGCGATTTGCAAAAAGATGTAGTTTGGATAGGGCGAGTTAGATATATACTGCTTCCACTTGAAATTTCCCGGCTTGTGTTATCGTAAAACAGCCGTTTCGTTTCGCTTCGATTGGTAAAACAGGAGTGTTTTTATTCCTCCGTTGGCGAAGTTAAAACGGCGGTGATAGGAAAAATCAAGTAGTCATAGTATAATCCGTTCTATTCTCGCCTTTTGTTTTGCTTTACGGCAGATACGCCCCTTTGTTCAGGGTGAGGGAGACGTAAATTTAGAATAAACATTTGTACAGGAGCGATGAATGAAGAAAATACTCTGCGGAATATGTCTGATGTTGATTTTACCCTGTATTTCAGGCTGCAATGAGGACAAAACAGCAAACCAATCCCAAACGTTTGCTCCGATCGAGCCGGGGGAACGAGTTCAGCGTTGCTGCCTGATTACCAGCTTGGATTCGGCGTCTGGGGAGCTAACTCCCATGGAGCAAATTCAGGATCAAGCCAAAGATAAATTCAACGTTGTGGAGGCAAAAAAAGAGGTCTCTGACAATGCGGGGGAGAAGTCCAAGTTACCGCCCGCTGTAGAAAAATACATGTCGTTGCAAAAGTCTATTCCTCCGCAGGTTTTTCAGGCGATGCAAAAGGCAAATATCCGCAATTATTCTGTCTTCCTAACTCAATTGGAGCAGAATTACGTGGCTATTCGCTATTTCGACTACATTGGAAACGATTACGATCTTGATATGGTCGGATTATTGCGTAATGAAGACTATAGCAAATGGAATAGTCAATGCGAAGAATGTCAAATTCCTATGATGGGAAAAGGAAAGAACGGCAAAGTCGCGTGGGAAATTATGGCTGACGAAGTAGTATACAATTCGCTTGCTGAATCGAATGCTGACAATGCGGATAACGCTAGTCAGCCAGACGGAGAAACGCCGGCAAATAACGCCGATTCGCCCACCGTAAATTGAATGCTGGTTGAGCTTGAATTATACCTGATTCCACTTGACTTTTTCCGGTTTGCATAACAAACCTCCGTCGTTTCCTTTCGCCATAATCCGTAAAACTGTGAGTATTTATTCCTACGGGGGCGGAATCAAAACGACGTCAAGAAGAAAAATTCACGTAATTATAGTATAAAACCGTGATTGGCTTACTTTGCAGACGGCTTTAATTTAGGCTACGAGTTTATGTAAGCGTGTCCGTTGTATCGTTGATTGTGCAATAAAAGTACAGTATAAACAAAATTATGTCTGAACAATTCAACCCCTATCGAGTTTGGTTAGGAATCCCGGAGAAATATTTGCCGGCGAACCATTATCGTCTATTGGGCTTGGAAATTTACGAAAGTGACGAGAACGTAATCGAGGCCGCCGCCGATAAACAGATGTCGTTTATTCGGACTTTTCAGGGCGGACGTCATTCTCAGCAATCCCAGCAGTTGCTCAATGAAATATCGGTTGCCCGAATTTGTCTTCTCAACCCGGAGAAGAAAGCACTTTACGACGCACAACTTCGATCTCAGGAAAGGGTATCTCAAACTCCTCCGGCGGCTCCTCCCGTGGCACCGCCGATGCCTCCGGTAGTTCCGCCTATCGTTCCTCCGCTGCCGCCTGTTCCGCCGCAAGCTCCGCCGTTTTCGGAGCGGTCTGGAATTAATCTGCCTATGGGTGAAGTGCCCGTTATGCCGCTTCCGCCGCAGGCTCCGCCGATTTCAGAGCGGTCTGGAATTAATTTGGCTATGGGTGAAGTGCCTGTTCCTCCCGCTATGTCGATGGGAACAACTCCGCCTCCCCCGGTAGCGAGAAACAGTCGATCAGAGGGACATGGTTCTGGAAAATCGAGCGATAAAAACAAGGTTAGTGATTCGGATTCCAATAAGGAAATCCCGAATTTTGATTTTCTCAACGCCCCTCCCAATCCGTTTTCGGAGACGCGGTATCAGACTCAGCAACCGACCGTTGGAACGGGGTCTACGACGTCGGCTGAAATACTGTTGACGGATAATTTACCGCCGATTCCCGATGAATCGACTGCCGAATCGTCACAAAACAGCCCCTCTATGATTACGAAAAATCGTAAACGAGGGCGAAAACGTTGGGCTTTATTGAAATTTATTGCCGTACTTCTTATTGTAGTCGGCCTTTGTGTTGGCGGGTGTTATTTAGTCGATTGGCTAGTACCGAATACCTTTGAACCGATTAAAAGCTTTGCGGCAAAATACGTTAAGCCCGTTGTACCGGCTAAATTTTGGCCTTGGAAGAACGAATAAGGTCTCGATAAGGCGCAATAAGGCGCAATTGGCACAATAATGAGCAACGACCTTCCGAAATACGCATACAACGGGGAATAGCGGGTTGTTACGAACGTTCTATCGTGTGATTAAGGCGTTATTAGAGGGTATTTTCTGCACTTTCTGAGGTGTTTTTGGGCTTGATTAGAGCTTGATTAGGGCATTGAGGGGAAAACGGGTGTTCTTTCGGTTGTTTTTAGAGGCGAAAAGTCCGTTTTGAGATAATTTTGAATCTTTCTTGAAACGGTTTGAGGCTGGATTTACCGGGGTATTTGTGCAAATCTTAAAAATTTTCAAGAAATTTTTGGGTACCCCTGTTGACAATACAAACGATTGTGCTATACTCTGACCCATCGCTTGAGGGACAGGGGCAAACAGCTCTGATTCAAATTATCTCAAGTCGATAAATTGATGTTTGAAAATTTGGTTAGGTAGATAGGCATCTGCATACGAATTAACTAATTCGGAGCAATCCGAAAAAGAAAATTCTATGCGATATACAATTTCATTTAAGGTCAAATTCAATTTGACGTTAAATTTAGAAAATGTGCTGATTTAACTAATTGTAGAGGTATAAGTGAATAACTTATATTACTACGAGCGACGAGAAAAGTTGACCCGGCGTCGGTTGCAACGCGAGCGAAAGCAAGCGGGGTAAGCGAAGCGAGAGGTCAAACTCAGTGAGTTAAGCGTTTAGTAAAAGCGTTTAATTCATGCGATCAAGTTACTAAGGGCGCATGGAGGATGTCTTGGCATCAGAAGGCGAAGAAGGGCGTGGAAGTCTGCGATAAGCCTGGGGTAGCTGGCAAACAAGCGTTAAACCCGGGATTCCTGAATAATCCGTATTTGAATACATAGAATACGAGAAGCCAACGCAGTGAACTGAAACATCTAAGTAACTGCAGGAAAAGAAAGAAAAATCGATTTTCTCAGTAGCGGCGAGCGAAAGGGAAATAGCCCAAACCGGAGGAGTTTCTCCACCGGGGTAGTAGGGTCGAGAATACGATAATAAGTAAGATAACAGAACGGTATGGAAAGGCCGACCACAGAGGGTGACAGTCCCGTAAGTGAAATTTGAAAGTTATTATCTCGGTACCTGAGTAGGTCCAGTCACGTGGAACCTGGACTGAATTTGCGGGGACCATCCCGTAAGGCTAAATACTCTCTGATGACCGATAGTGCATAGTAGGGCGATTGAAAGATGAAAAGAACCGCTGTTAGCGGAGTACAAAGAACCTGAAACCATGTGCCTACAAGCGGTCGGAGCCCGATTATAACGGGTGACGGCGTGCCTTTTGGATAATGATCCGGCGAGTTACGGTAAGCGGCAGGTTAAGTTCCTTCGGAACGGAGCCATAGGGAAACCGAGTCTTAATAGGGCGAATAGTCGTGTGCCGTAGGCGCGAACCCCAGTGATCTACGCATGAGCAGGTTGAAGCGAAGGTTATACTTCGTGGAGGACCGAACCCACCTGGGTTGAAAACCGGGGGGATGACTTGTGCGGAGGAGTGAAAGTCTAATCAAACTGGGAGATATCTCGTTCTCTCCGAAATAGTTCTAGGGCTAGCCTCGTGTAATTGTGTTGTGGGGGTAGAGAGACTGAATCGGATAGGGGCGCTTCCCCGCGTACCCTACTGAACCAAACTCCGAATACCATAGCATTTACCACGGGAGTCAGTCTCTGGGGGATAAGCTCCGGTGTCAAGAGGGAAACAACCCAGATCGTCAGCTAAGGTCCCTAAATTAATCTTAGTCACTAAGGAAGTTGAATTGCGGTGACAACCAGGATGTTGGCTTAGAAGCAGCCATCATTTAAAAAGTGCGTAATAGCT
>CAYZMZ010000222.1:4374-6000 GCA_964479655.1 uncultured Planctomycetaceae bacterium | reverse complement strand
ACTCAATTGGAATCAGTATAATATAATAATATAATGAACCAGTAAAAGTCCGCCTGCGCCGAACAGTAAAACAAACAACATCGTAAACATCAAAAAACTAATCTAAACTTCAGATGAGTTTATTTTAACAAGTGAATTGATAAAAGTCAAGTAAAAAAACTAGAAAATCGTAAAAAAAGTGGAAAAAAGTCGAAAAAAGTTTTTGAAAAAGTGGAAAAAAGTCAGAAAAGTAGAAAAAAACAGAGTAGAGACGACATTTACATCGGTAAATATTTAATGCGATGAATTTGAGCGGTGCGATACAAAGAGAATCTTTGTTTGGTCGATTAGTTTCGGTATCGGCTTCCCTGGACGGTAGAACGGCGTATAAATTCCGATTCTACCTGTTTTAAAATTCCAGAGGAATCAGAACACCAATCCGGAGCGGCTAAATACGGTGTCGGAACGGAGCCGGAAATCCGATCGATAACCACCCGAGGGGGCATCCGTTCGATAAAATCGACTACCCATTGAACGTACTGGGGGCATGTCGGAGGAATAAATCGACCTGAATTATACCATTGTTCTAAAACCGTGTTTCGGGTTACGTATATATTATGGATTTTTACCGAATCAATCGGCGTTTGAGCCAGCTTTTCGGCGGTTTGATTCATCATCTCCGGCGTTTCGCCCGGCAATCCCAAAATTACATGTACTCCTAAATGGAGTTTGGATTTCGTCTGATTATCGGTACCGATTTCCGCTTTGCAACGGGCAATCGCGTCTAACGCGCAGGCGGAATCGTGCCCTCGATTGATTAATTGGAGCGTAGAATCGTGAAGCGACTGAACGCCTAATTCCAACGACACCCATTTTTCTTCCGCCATTTCCTTCAAGACCGATAAAACCGGCTCGCCAACGCAGTCCGGACGCGTTCCAATTATCAGTCCGACAATTTTCGGGTGCTTCAACGCCGTTTCCCACAAAGTACGTAAATGCGCTAAATCCCCATACGTATTGGTGCTCGGCTGAAAATAGGCAATAAACTGTTTCGCCTTATACCGTCTGTTTAGCTGAGCGATTCCCGCCTCAATTTGATCAAAGATTCCTCCGGCGTCCATTCGTCGAGAGGGACTAAAGGCAACCGAATCGCAAAAAATACAGCCTGACGGCAAAGCTCCTCGCTGATCGGACAGCGAATCGGCGGAAATTCCAATCGGTGCCAGCGCGACGGGCTTTTTCTGATTCGGACAGCTACAGCCGGCGTCGATACTTACTTTCCAAGTCCGCTCCCCAAATTGCAATTCGTAGAAACAGTTAAGTCTGTAATAATTCAGTTTCTTTTTCTGCCACGGAAAATCGGAGGTACTGTTCATTGTATATTATTTCTGTTTATATAGTAAATTTTACTTTGATTGATTTGGATTTACGGGATTGCCCACTGCATTCCGCTTTCCCGAATCAAACCGCTCTTTGTTTGATCGATTGGCGCGAAATGTAACGACTGAGGTTTGTTATGCAAACCGGAAAAAGTCAAGTGGAACCAGTATAATATACCGTAAAGCGAAAAAAATCCACGTCCCCCCTTGTAAAAATCGTAAAAACAGGTAAACTTCTAAAACAATTTTGTTGAACCGTTGCCGTTCA
>CAYZMZ010000222.1:0-4364 GCA_964479655.1 uncultured Planctomycetaceae bacterium | reverse complement strand
AGGTGGATAGGTGTGTAAATTATGCGTCTTATCCTCAGAGCGAAATTATAAAATATTAGGGAAATGCCCCCGTTTTCGGGTTATTTCCCGCCGTTTACAGAAATTATATTTTTTAAGGTGTAAGAAATGCCGAGATTTGGAAACAAGAAAAACGCTAACGCCCTCAATCGCCGCCGTAAACCCAAAATTCATACCAAGAAGAAAGACCCGATTTTGGTAGAGGGTAAACTGCCTCGTCCGATGTTTGTCGATTATAAAGACATCGAACTGCTCAAAAAGCTGACCAATCGTCAGGGCAAAATCCTCAGCCGTCGTAAAAGCGGTTGCAGTGCCATCAGCCAAAACGCGGTTTGCCAGGCTGTCAAGCGCGCTCGTTTCATGGCGTTGCTCCCGTTTGTTGGCGAATGATTTCCGCTTGCTTAATCTGTTGGCTACAATAGCATTGCATGCAGAGCTTCTAAAATGGATTATTTAGGAGTAATATAGCCTTTTCAAACAGAATTAAGCAGCCATTTTGCTCAAACGGATAAACGGATTTAATCTTTACCCTCCAAAACTTCCTGTTCTGGGGGGTTGCTTTTTATCGTAGTATCTGTTTTTTGTCTTATTCTATTTTGCCGTCTTGCTCATTTTATCTGATTTGTCAGACGCAGATTCTTGTTTTTACGGTATTGCCCCTCTTTTTTATGATATTCCAGATTTATTGTATTCTCCAAAAGAGGAGTTAAGAGGGTAAATAATCCAATTCAAGCAGAGAAAACCCACGCTTACTAAACTCGCTTGGTCGATGGATTTCTCTGCTGGCGGGAATAATTATCGAATTAGTTACTGAATCATTTCCATCAAAACGGCTGTCGAGGCAGTCGCGTCGGACCCTAAAGCATCGCTGTCGTTGGGGGTCATAATCATTTTGTATATGCTGTAATCTATATCATCTCGCAAACTAATCACGCGGCTGTCGCAAAAAGCCGACATGCATCTGCCCGGGTGATAGCTGCTCGGACGCGCGTATTTCTGGGCAGAATCGGAAGACAAGGAGGATAAATCTGTGGGAGCTAAAACCCCGCGGTTATCCCAGTTAATCGCTTGAATTTTGGTACCCACGTCATTGGGATTGCTTTCAAAGTAGACGAAGCCCTGCCAGTTGATATTGGCACTGTCTGAATTGTTCTGAACGCCCCAGACGTACGCCTGATTGTTTTCGGAAAGCATAATCGTTGTAGCTGTACCATCGTTGGCGGTAATATAGTCTAACGTCTGCGCGTCAATCGGCTTGGGAAATGCTTTCCTATCGATAAAAACGCTATAATTCCGGGGATTCTTTTTAACTGAATTGTAACCGCAATTGGCTACGTACGATAAAAACGGCTCTGACTTGTTCGGCTTGGCGTCTGAAGGACAAATCATATAGGGCAAAAACGTAACGTCTGCTTTTCCTTCAGACCAATTTTTCTGAAGTGCACCTTCATTGAGGTTGGGCAAGATCGCCGCAACCCAAGACCCGTAAATCCCCGCACTGGTTGAAGCACTGGTATTAGACTTAAATTCATTTCTCCAGCCGGGAAAACGTTCGTTTTGCGTTACGTACAGCAGAACGGCGTACGCGCTCTGTTTTACGTTATTCACGCAGGCTGTTTCACGCGCTCGCTCTCTGGCCGCATTCACCGCAGGAATCATTAACCCCATGATAATACCAATAATCGAAATGACAACCAGTAATTCTACCAGCGTAAAACCGCTGAAAGAAAACGGCTGATTGGACTTCGGCTCAATAAAACGAACGAACGACGACGTACTATGCTGCTTGGTTTTCATAATAGTTACGAACTTCAAAAAGTTTGGTTATTGCCCCACAATTATTATACGGGGTAAAAATACAAAAGGAAGCCATTCCTTTGAAAAAATTATTTCTTCCCTTCTATTTTGCACTAAAAATTCGTCTTGTCTAGCTAATTCGAGCGAAAAAATAGCGAATATACCAAAAATTTAAAGATTTTTTGTAAAAAATTGAAAAAAAGTGAGGACTGGGGCTGGTTAAATTCAACAAAATGGTACAAAATAGAGTATAGAAGAATAGATGTTATGATTGTCTTCTTAGGGCGACTGTAAAATTAACCTGACTTGGGAG
Source organism: uncultured Planctomycetaceae bacterium (assembly GCA_964479655.1). Classification (GTDB taxonomy): domain Bacteria; phylum Planctomycetota; class Planctomycetia; order Pirellulales; family Thermoguttaceae; genus RUG11551. Next base: position 2,236 of record CAYZMZ010000222.1, on the reverse strand, counting down.
AAAAAATGATATGAAAAACAAACACGTGCAAAACAATAACCCCGCAAAACGTTCCGCAGAAGGTTTTACTTTGGTGGAATTGTTGGTAGTTATTGCTATTATCGGTATTTTGGTTGGCTTGCTTATGTCGGCTGTTATGACGGCGCAAAACGAAGCGCGGCGCACGCAGTGCGAGCAAAACCTGAGAAACGTGAGTTTAGCGTTGCTGAGTTTCGAAAGCAGCAAGCAATATTTCCCCGGTTGGAAAAACAAGTTTAGAAATGTTGAATACGGCTGGCAAGCTATGATTCTCGAACAACTGGGCAGCGGAGACCTCAATAAAAAGGTTTTGGACGGCACCATCAAAAATTCCGAAACGCCTCATTTGGCAATATTAAACTGCCCCTCTGATACCCGAGTAAAGGGCAGACAATCCTATCGTATTAACGGAGGAATTGGCGATTCAAGCAGTAAAAAATGCCGTTCAACCGGACTGTCCTTCGATCTGACGCAAAACATCAAAAACGATTTAAAAGTAAATTCGTCCATGATAGCAGACGGCGCAGGTAACACCATTTTGGTAGGCGAAAATTCAAACGAACGAGCGGATTGGGTTACCGATTACACGCTCTTCCGTAACTGTTTACTGTACGATAAGTCTACCGCCTGGGGTACTAATCAATTTGCTATTAACCGCGAGATGGATAACAATACTAATTCAATCAAAGACGCTCGTCCGTCCAGCCGTCATCGAGGCGTGGCGTTGGTTGCCTTTGCCGATCAGCATGTCCAGGGGCTAAAAGACAGTATCGCCTACAACACGTACAAGGCTATCATGTGTCCCAACGACTCAACGGCCAATACGGACTTTTCGCTCGCTATTGAGACCATCAACGATAACAATTATCCGTGATTTTATTGCGATTCCCGTATAACGCAGCGGGATTTATACCCCCGACTGCGTGATTTTTTCCTGCCAACGCCGTTTTTACTTCACCACGTATAAATTGCATAATTTACCCCGATAATCGGAATGAAATACCCATTTTCCCGATTAGGACGAAATGAAACGACGGGTATAGGACGGTGTTAGCTGGAAAATTTCAAGCGGGTTCGGTAGAAAAGTTTTCCCGAAAGTAGTATAATCGTTGATTTCTTCAGCGGTAGGGTTGTAAAACAGAAATAACATATACAGAAGAGTATTAGGTAATTTTAGTACAATATGGACAGCAATTTAAATTCGCTTCGTAAACTTTTTGCGCAGGCGGCGGTATATAATTTTAATACCCCGGGGCGTTCTGGCGAGACGGTTTATTTAAATGAATTTAACGCAAGCGATATTATTATTACCGGCGATTTACATGGGCATCGAAGGAATTTTTACGACATCTGCGATTTAGCCGATTTGGGAAACAATCCGCAGCGTCATTTGGTTTTGCAAGAGGTTTGTCATGGAGGAGGCGTGTATTCAGACGGCTCTTGCGCCTCTCATCAGGTTGTTGAAGACGTTGCGCGTCTGGTATGTCAGTATCCCGGCAGAGTCCATTTTATTTTGGGTAATCACGAACTGGCTGAAATGATCAATTTCCCTATTCGCAAGCACGGCAGACTTCTCAATCTGGATTTTGCTCAGGGGTTGGTGTTTCGTTACGGAGCCGCTCAGGCGCACAGCGTTCACGATTGGATGGCACGCTGGTTTTGGTCTTGTCCGCTGGCTGTTCGATGGCGGCAAAAGGTTTTCTGTACTCATTCAATTCCCAGCGAATGTAATCTCAATCCGCCGTTTGATTTTTCGATCTTTGACAGAAGTTTAACTGAACTGGATTTCAACAGAGACGGGGCATTTTATCGCCTAGTTTGGGGACGAGATTATCGTGAAGACAACGCCAAAGTGTTCGCCGAAAAACTGGGTGTCGAAACGCTTATTACCGGGCACGATCCCTGTTTGGGAGCGGGATTCAAGCAGCCGAACTCGCTTCAATTTATTTTGGACTGCTGCGACGATACTCCCGCATTTATCCATTTAACATCTGACATGAATTTAGACCCGCAGACCGTTCGTTCAGCAATTCATTTTTTGTAATCGGCGTTATTATGCGGCGACATAATTCTATTGTCGACATAATTCTATTGCCGACATAATTCTATTGCCGACATAATTCTATTGCCGACATAATTCTATTGCCGACATAATTCTATTGCCGACATAATTCTATTGCCGACATAATTCTATTGCCGACATAATTCTATTGCCGAC
>CAYZMZ010000221.1:0-6018 GCA_964479655.1 uncultured Planctomycetaceae bacterium | reverse complement strand
GCAGTAAGTTGTACTAAAAACCAAGTGTGAACAGATTGGCAATTAAACATTCGTTAAACAACATTCATTAAAATAATTTTAGGAGATTGAAATATTATGGCTAAAGAACTTGTAAAGAATACTGTCGTTTCCAACCAGAATACCGCCGTTGATCCGGATACCGAATTGGAAGACGATTCCTACGAATCCCCGTTTTGGTTCTGGGTTTGGATGGGCGGACTCGCCTTGTTATTCGTGGCGTTTGGCTTGATCAATAAGTACAATACCAGCGAATCGAAGGCGGATACCGTCGCCTCCCCGGCGGTCTATTCGACCGATTCAGTTTCTCACGCCAACGAGATTACCGTTGTAAGACAGTAAACGTTGACAGACAGTAAACGAGTTATTCAGATACGCGGTTTCGTCCTGCGTTTTTAGCTCGATATAAGGCTGCGTCGGCGGATATAATCAATTTATCTGCCGATACAGTCGAACTGGCTTCAGAGCAGGTTGCCCCAATACTAACGGTAATCTGAATGGGATTCTGACGATTTTCGATAATAAACCGCTGTTGCGCAACGGCCTTCGAGAGTTTCTGCCCCGTTTTAATCGTTTGATTTAACGAACTTCCCGGTAATAAAACGCAAAATTCTTCTCCTCCGTATCGGGCTAAATACTCTGACGAAGATAAATTCGCCTGCATGATGTCTACGATTTTTATTAAAATCAGATCTCCTTGAGCGTGTCCAAACGTATCGTTTATGGATTTGAAATGGTCTATATCAATCATTAAGCAACCCAAGGGGGAATCGACATTTCCCGATAATTCCATTTCAGCCAACAGCTCGAATAACGCCCGGCGATTGTAGCAGCCGGTTAGATAATCATGGAGCGCTTGTTGTTTTAACATCGCGTTTTGCCGCAGGATTTTCCCATGGAGCAAATAGGTTTCTCGAAACGCACACAGACAGATACATAAAAAACAGCCCAATTCCAGACCCAGTAAAATCCATAATTTATCTGAAACGCCGGTAACCGTTGAATGAAGTTGCTGTAACGTCGCAACCGTTCCGATAAATAAAACGACTGTCAGCAGGAAAAAAAATCGGGGAAATTGATGAATCATATAATTTTTGAGGAAAAAAACTCTATCCAAACGCAAAGCGAATCAAGAGAAATATACCGTTAATATATATTATAGAGGCAGGGAAGATTTTTTCAATAGGGCGTCAAACGGATTTTCTGAATATACGGATTTAACTTGTAATATTCCATTTGTAATATTCCGACTTTATATAGCAAAACAACCGTATGCGAGATAAAAAACGATAATTCAGGAATCAATTCCGGATTTTACAAATCTATTACGCAAGTATTACCATAGAAGTCTGTACAAAATCAAGCTCGACGCGTATAATCCTCTATATACAAATAAAGAAGAGAAAAGGTTTTTACTTTTTCTCACGTTATGCCCCAGATCACGAGATTTTTCCTCTCGACGCCGTTTTGATTTCGCTGGATACGTAGAACAAAATCCTTGTTATTCGTATTCAAGCGAAACAAAATGGCTGGAATACAAATGTATACAACCGGGAAATTTCAAGTGAATCCGGTATATTGTTTCCTCCAATCATTTAGATTCCTTTTGATTTTTCGTTTCGCAAAATCAAGGGAAGCTATCAAAGGTACTACACAGATGATCGAATCAAAATCGTTAAACGTTATTGCAGCCAACGACCTTGTTCCTACCTCCAGTCCAACCGTTCAAATGAAAAACGTCAACGGACTTCCCGAAGTTCACCCGAAAGGGGAAGACGCCACGCTTTTACTAACCAGCGTTTTTGGACCTTATGCGGTAGACGACCAATACGGCTCTCGAAAAATTAATCCGATGGAACTGTATCATAATCAGGTAACACGCGAACAGGGACCTTTTTCTTTACGGATGTTTCATCGTACATGGGGACAAATGCTCATTCAGGCGAATTTAACCTCGCCGTGCACGAACCTTGATTTCCCAACCCGGGAACGATTTATCGAAGAGCTAAAAACGAAAAAGTACGATGTAATCGGAATCGGAAGTATTATTCCCAATATCGGGAAGGTAAAGGAAATGTGCCGTTTGATACGTCAGTATCAGCCCCAGGCGGTTATTGTTGTTGGCGGGCATATTAGCAACGTCGGCGGCTTGGAGCAGCGGGTAGACTGCGATTTTATCGTTCGCGGAGACGGCGTGCGATGGTTCAGAGAGTATTTGAATCAGAATCCCGATAAACCGCTTCGGCACCCGGTTATCAACAGCGGATTCGGTACCAAAGCGATGGGAATCGATTCTCCCGGCGATTCGGCTGCGACGATTATTCCGTCTGTCGGTTGTCCGATGGGCTGCAATTTCTGTGCGACCAGCGCGATGTTCGGAGGCAAGGGGAAATTCGTTAATTTTTACGAAACGGGCGATGAACTGTATTATATCATGGACGAAATTTCCAGAAAGATGAATTGCTGTTCGTTTTTTATGATGGACGAAAATTTCCTGCTTCATAAACCGCGTGCAATGCGGTTGCTGGAATTGATGAAAAAGAATAATAAATCCTGGGCGATGTATGTATTCAGTTCGGTCAACGCGCTGGTAAAATACAGCATGGAAGAACTGGTTCAGCTAGGAATCAGCTGGGTTTGGATCGGTTTGGAAGGCGAAGACAGTCAATACAACAAGCTCTCTGGAGTCAACGTAAAACAGCTTATGCGCGATATGCAGGAAAACGGCATTCGTCTGCTCGGGTCCAGTATCATCGGACTTCCAACGCATACACCCGAAAATATTTCCCGGGCGATTGATTACGCAGTTTCCTTTAATACCGATTTCCATCAATTTATGCTTTATACACCCAATCCCGGAACGCCGTTGTTTGCAGAAATGACGAAAAAAGGATTGATGAAAGACCCCGCCGACTACGATCTGGCGGATACGCATGGTCAGTATGCGTTCAATTATAAACATGAATATATAAAAGACGGGCTGGAAACCGAATTTCTTCGTCAGGCGTTTCAAGCGGATTTTGATGTCAACGGTCCGTCTTTGATGCGTTTAACCAGAACGCTGTTAAACGGCTGGCTGAAGTACAAAAATCATCCCGATAAACGCGTTGTCGACCGCTGGAATTGGGAAATGAATCCCGTTCGCCAGGCGTATATTCCGATGATTGCCGCGATGAGAAGTTATTATAAAAATCGAAATGATCGCGTTTATAAGCTGGCTGATAAGTTGTTAGCCGATTTACTGACCGAGTTTGGAAACTTCAAAACTCGCCTGTTTTCCTATTGCGGAGCCTGGTATTTACGGTATAAAATCTGGCAGGAAGAAAAACGTCTTAATGCCGGAGTTACTTACGAACCGCCCACGTTTTATCAACGCAATGAATACGTAGACAATACGTCTTTGGATTTAGCGGACGCCGTAGAACCGTTGCTGCGATTGGATCATCGATTCACGTCACAGAAGAAAAAAACGCAAAACAAACGCGTTCTGGAACACGTAGCTTAATACGTCTGCAAAACAAATATACGGCTTTCACGTGAATTTTTCCGGTTTATTTTTTCATAAACCAGTCGTTTCATTTCGCCCTGATTGGGAAAACAAGGATGTAGCTCAACTTATTGGGTGAAATCAAAACGGCGTTAAGAGGAAAATTCAAGTAGTCATAGTAAAAATCGGGGCGGCTGTTTTGCTGACCAATTCTTATCATTCCGTATCTCCCATAATCCGTATCTCCCTTAGTATGCTGGGGGATACGGACGTTATCTTGACTTTTTTTTTATATCAAGTAGAATTTCGTTTATATGCTCATTCCGCTTGATTTTTTCGTGAAACGCGGCCATCCAGACAGCGGCTTTTGTCTGCTGGAAGTTGGCTTCGTCCGAAAATTCTAACCGGAAGCGATATAACGCTGTCGCAATAATTGATAGTTCGATTTTTTAATCAAACGGCTATTGATTATCTGCTTGATTAAATATACAAAAGTCCATGTAAAAGGTAGCCGTTCAATGAATAAAAAACGATTGATACAGATAGCTAAATTTTTGGTGATTATTTTAATAATCGCAGCTTTTGCGCAGGTATTTTACAAGGCGTATGGACAGTATCAATCGATGAATCCCAAGCCGGAAATCGACTGGCTGCAATTACTGGCGGCGGGGGGAGTTTATATTCTCGGTTTGATTCCGCCTGCTATTTTCTGGCATTGTTTACTAAAGCGATTCAACCAAAATCCCGGCTGGGGAGAATCAATTTGCGCTCATATTTGCGGGCATATCGGCAAGTACGTTCCGGGCAAGGCGATGGTAGTAATAATTCGTACTGCGATGGTACAATCGTCCCGAACCAATATTCCCGTTGCAGCGGCGGCGGCTTTTTTGGAAACGCTTACCTTGATGGCGGTCGGGGCGTTTTTGGCGTGCGTTTATTTAACTTGGCACGCGATTCAAACCGGAGATTGGCTTCTGCTTGCCGGATCGGTCGTCATGGTTTTGTGCGCAGGACTGCCGACTATTCCTGCTGTTTTTGTATGGATAGTACGGAAAATCGGGAAGAATAAAATTGCTGCCGGATTGGAAGACATCGAGCATTTACCCGCTCGGGTTTTGGTTTTCGGCTGGGGATTAGAGATTTTGTGCTGGCTAGGCTTTGCGGTCAGTTACTGGCTGACCTTGGGAGCGGTCGGCGTTAATAATCTGCATTTTCTTTCGGATTTACCCCAGATGATCGGCGTTGTCTCGTTTGCGGTTTCCGCCGGATTTCTGATTTTGGTTTTACCGGGCGGATTGGGAGTACGGGACTTGGCTTTTATCGGGTTGATGACTCCCTTTTTAGAGATAAAAATGCCGGGATCGGGGCTTGCCATGGCTACGATTGCCTCGATCGTTTTGCGTCTGACGTGGTTAATCGCAGAATGTTGCGTAGCGGTTGTCCTGTACGCAGTAAAAAGATCGCTTCCCAACCCGCTTCAATAGTATCCTTTTATATACCATCAAACCAATTTAGGGAGAATCCGTTTGATTAAAGTCGGGAGCAAATCCAGATATTTTACTATGACTACGTAATTCTTTCTCTTGACATCGTTATGGTTTCGCCCGATCGGAATTAAACAACCCTTTATTTTACTGATGGGGGCAAAATGAAACGACTGCGGTTATGCAAACCGGAAAAAAACAAGTGAAACCTGGTATATCGAAAAGAATCAACCTTAATTCTTCTTCGTGAACTTCGTGCCTTCGAGCCTTCCCGTAAAATCGCGCTTAACAACGCCCAACAGGGAATTCAGACTACAGACGCCTGCCGGTCTTCCACCGCATCTATATCTTTGATAAATAAGGCTATCCGATCAAAATCCAGCGAGTTTTCTTTTAGCCAATGGACAAGCATGGGTAAATTCCAGCTGGCTATTCGCAAAATCACGGATTTTATGTGCCGCCCTTTATTCCAGGTGTCGGATTCAAAATCAAAAACATGAATGTCGGCGGAATCCCCTTTGACCGAATAAGGCGCGACAACGATATACGTGTTCCATTTCAAAATTTCCTTTTGCTGCGGGGTCAAACCGTTTTTGTCGGTAATCAAATTGAGCGTCAGATTATTTTCCAGCGCGCAATCCGCGATATTTTTCAGTAACTCCAACGACATCGTATCTGAAATATCCTTTGCTTTACAATCATTCGTTCCGCAAAGGGTTACCGGCTTATCGTTGTAATAACAAAAAGACGGCGCAGCGGAATTCAGTACTACTATCAGAGACTGCAACCCTTTCCTCGACCGCAATTTTTTAAGACGATAATCATCTTCTTGCGGGGGGACTAACTTGTCTAGCTTGTTCCAAAGGTAATTGTTTGCCCGAACCCGCGCTTTGTGCATTGCGCAGTAGTACGTAGCGCGCTGATAGATTGTATCTGAATCCGCCGCGTCATAATTAAAGCCTTGGCACCAGGCACAGCCAAACAATCAATATGATTAAATGTTTTTCTGTAATCAATCCGTATTATTGT
>CAYZMZ010000220.1:3332-6018 GCA_964479655.1 uncultured Planctomycetaceae bacterium | reverse complement strand
TTCGCCTTTTCAGACGCGACAACTTCCAGTTTCTGCTCCGGTAAAACCTCGGCGATAATCTTATCCATTCCCAAATCATTTCCAATTTGAGAAGCTACCTGACGCCGGTCGCCGGTAAGCATAATTTCGCGGTCGATTCCCAGTTTGCGCAGTTCGCCCAACGCTTGCCGGGCTTCAGGACGAGGTCTATCCGCAAGCAGGAAGCAACACAACGCCTCGAGCAGGGTTTGATCATTTTCCAAATTCACTTTGCGGGCAAGCCAAACTTGAGATCCCAGAAATTCCGGAATCGGGGGCAGTTGAAAGCCTTCGTCCTGAAGCCATTCGTAACGTCCCAAATACCAAGTTTCGCCCGATTCCAGCAGCATAACGCCCTTGCCGGATACTTCAACGATTTTACCCGATTCAATTTTTACCTTCATTCCCCGCGCTTGAGCGGCAGAAACAATCGCTCGGGAGGCAGGATGTCGGCTGGAGGTCGCCATGCGCAAGCCTTCGGCAAGCAGCTGATCTTGCGTCCACTGCTCCGCAACTTGTTCATTTGTCGGACGAATATCTGACAACTGAAGCATACCCAGGGTTACCGTACCGGTTTTATCCAAAATACAGGTATCGACATCGGCCATCTGTTCCAGGAATCGGGTATTTTTGATTAAAATCCCCAGTCGGCTTGCCGCAGCCAACGCCGCAACCATCGCCGTAGGTCCTGCTAAAATCAACGCGCCAGGACAGCCGACAACCAGAACCGCCACCGCTCTGGATATATCCCGATACAGAAACAGCACGATGCCCGCTACCGCTAAAATAACCGGAACGTAATAGACTGCGTACTTTTCGATTAATTTCATAATCGGCGTTTTGGACTGTTCCGCTCCATGGAGCAATTCGACAACACGTCCCAAGGCGGTTAAATCGCCGGTTTTGGTAATTTTAATTCGGAGAACGCCCGTTAAATTCACCGTTCCGGCAAACACACTGCTGCCGATATTTCTGTCTACCGGTACAGATTCACCCGTAATAGACGATTGATCAACGGTAGATTCCCCTTCGATAACCTCGCCGTCGGCGGGAATAAAATCGCCGGGACGAACAATACACACGTCAGAAATTTTCAGTTGATTGGTCGGGATTTCCTTTTCCGTTCCATCGGGCAGCAGAATCACCGCGCTTCTGGAATGAAGCCGCCGCAAGCCGTCGATCGCCGCCTGCGCTCCTAAAATCGAACGCTCTTCCAAAAAATGACCGAGGTTCATAATAATCGGAATTAACGTTGCGGTAAGAAAATCACCGGTCGCCATCGCCGCCAAGGTAGCCAGCGCGACAAGCTGTTCGGTCATTACAGTATTGGTCGCAGAGCGGCTGAAAAGCCCTTTCAAGGCGATATAAAAAATCGGCAAGGAAACGATTAACGCCGCCAGCATGATTACAAAGTCTGCCACGTCTTTCAGCCCCGCAGCTCCGTAATTTTTCTGCCATAAGCCAACGCATAGCAGCCCGCCGGCAAGCATCGCAGAACCAAGCTGAACCACAATTCGCGCTCGTTCGGTTACCGTCAGCGGAGCTTCCAAGTCATGCAATCGCCGGGAAAGCGGATTTGCCATGGAATTATTTTCAACAGGTGGATTTATTGTAGACATATTATTTTATGTATTTATGGATTTATGTATATTGTGAATTATTTACTCTTCATCCGGTAAAACGATTTTGGTTTCCGGCGGAACGAATCGGAGTTTACTGACGTTCTCGAACACCTGCCCTACGGTTTCCAGATATACTCTCTGCTTAACCATTTGGGGATTTTTTACGTATTCCTCATAGGTGGGCGCAAATTGACTTTTCGTTACTTCCATTTGCGCACTGAGTGTTTTCTGATAGGTTTTTGCGTCCTGAATCATGGCGTTTTTAATTTTCTGCGCACGCGGAATCGTTTCACCTGCGTATTTTTCCGCCTTATGCTTTTCTTCTTCTATTTCCGTACGAGCGTTTCGGACGTTTTCAAACTCCCGATTTACGTGCCGGGGCGGGTGAATTTCGTGAAATTCAATCGAAACGATTTCTACACCTAATTCCAATTGCTTTAATCGCTTTTCCGACAAAGAATAAACCTGCTGTTCCAAGGTACTATGGTCATGATTGGCGAAAACCAATTCCTCCTCCTGTTCATGTTCATGCGCATGTTCATGATTATGATCTTGCTCGTGTTCATGTTCGTGTGCGTTTTTATCCGCCAGATCGCCTGCCGATTTGGAATCGGAATTATCGCCTTCGTGTTCAGCCAAATTATTTCCGAGAATTTTTTCTTCAGACAATCCATGCTCATCCGCCTCCGCCGCCCCTTGACGTTGACGCAAAACGTCGTCTATTGACCAGGCTCCAACCGTCTGAACGAAAGAGGTTAGCACAATATCGTGCAAAAAATCATTGGGATTATCTACGCCCAGACGGAAGGCAATCGGATCGGTTACCTTGTACTTAACCACGATTCTAGTCTGAATTACATTCATATCTCCGGTCAAGGCGTATCCTTCCAACAACGGATCGATAGTATCTTCAACCGCAACTTCGGTAGTAAGCGGTTTGAAAATTTCGTTGATTTCCAACTGTTCGACTTTCATTTCAGGAACCTGAATTACCTCGTCGATAGGATACGGAGCCGCCAACGCCAAACCCGGATGCAAAATCCGCT
>CAYZMZ010000220.1:0-3322 GCA_964479655.1 uncultured Planctomycetaceae bacterium | reverse complement strand
TCCGAACCGCATAATCATGCCGACGTTTCCCGGCTTGACCGATGTTATTCCCGAAAACCAGAATAGAATCACAAGAAACAAAACCATCCATTTGAACAGCTGCATTCCCGATTCCAGACCGGCAAAAATTGCTTTTGATGTTTTCTTTTGTGCCATAATATTTGTGATCAGTTTTATATCGCTGATTGTTATACTGTAAATTAAATGACTATTGCGCCTCAAACAAGATACTTACTCGGGCTTTTCAACTTGAGCGTTTTTCTTGTTCGGATCGTCAAAGAGGGTTTTGAAAAATTGATGATCGGTCCGCAATACAATCGTTCCGTTTCCGGAAAGCGTATTTTTCAGGGTTTGCATTGAACGCCAGAAAGCGTAAAATTCAGGGTCCAGCTGATTCGCATTGGCATCGATTTGAGTCGCTTCTTTTTCTGCTGCTGCTGTAATTTTACCCGCTTCGATTTCTCCTTCGCTCAAATACTGAGCTACCAGTACATCCGCATCTTTTTTGATTTTATCGGCCGCAGTCGTACCTTCCGCCCGCAGATTGGAGGCGATTTTTCGTCTGTCTTCCCGCATGGAATCCAGCACCGATTTCATATTGTTTTCCGGAACCGCCAGACGTTTGATTCCAACCTGCAAAACGTCAATTCCAAAATCCCGTTTTACGGAATCTTTAATTTCGTGAAGAATCAATTTTTCAATATCTTCGGTATGATTATTTTTTTCGTTGACGGAAATTAAAGCCGACATATCAAAATTCCCTACAAACCGGGTTTCGCTGTTGACGACTTTCCCTTCCATTTCTTTTTCCGCCGCGCTGATAAGCGTTTTTTCTGAATACGTTTCGCCGCGCCCTAAAGACTGCAAATACTGCAACGGATCTGAAACTTTCCAAATTACATACGTTACCAATTGCACACTAGACGCATCTTTGGTAAGCGTATCCACATGAGGCGTATTGAACAAATGTTTACGCATATCAATGGGATGGGCCTTTTCTATCGGCCACGGCAGTTTCCAGTATAAACCCGCCTTTTCTATCGTTTTGACCGGTCTGTCAAAGCGCGTCAGAACGCATTGCGTTCCTTCGTTGACTTGGTACGACATGCTGTAAGCCAGAAGCAGACCGACTAAAAATAATCCGATTACGATTCTCAATAAATACGTTCCCAAGGGGGTTTGGGTAACAGGAGTTGTTGCGTTTTCTGTGGACATTGTATTGATTTTATGAAAAAATATTCAAGTAAAAATTAAGGAATAAATAACATGTATTACTCTGCCTGAATAAGTCCCTCAACGGGATTCTTCTTTTTTTCCTGCTTGTTCATATTCCAGAACAGCGGCAGATTTTTATCAATCAGAACCAGCTTCTTATTGGAAAGCGATTGTTCTATGGTTGTAAGCCAGTATCGCGTTTTGAACGCTTCCGGCGCGATTTTATATGCTTCGCCGACGGCAATAAATTCGGACGACTGCCGTTGTGCGGTTGAAATCTTCTGCAAGCTCTCAATTTTTGCCTTTATTACAGACGCCTTGGAATCTCGTTGAGCAATCAGAACAGCAGAATCTTTATTTCCTTCGGCGGTAATCGTCGCTGTTTTCGCGTCGATTTTAGCGGAAATAACATCTAAATATTCTTTCGCGATCGCTACCGGCGGGTGAAGATTCAGCAAAAAGACATCCGTTATTTCTACTCCGAGTTTATTTTCCTGGCATAGCTCTACAACCCGATTTTTAATGCTTTCTGTAAACGCATTTCGATCGATACTTAAAACCTCGTTGACGGTTTTAGAGCGCGTTACTTCCATCAAAGCCTGATAGCCGAAGGCACTTATCGCCTCGTCTGGATTTTTGAAAGAAAACACGTACTGAAAGAATCCGTCTTTATCTTCCCGAATTTTGTAATTGACCATCGCGTTGACAGTAATCGATTCGTCCCCGTTACCCAACAGCAGACCAAATTCTTTACCGTGAGTTTCGGTCCATAAATAGGCGTGCAAGGCTCCTCCGTGATGCTCGGATTCTTCGTTATGCTCAAACCCAATTGAAGTACTGCTGACCCGTTTAACGGGATAGGTCGTAATTTGTCCCAACGGCCAGGGAAGTTTTACGTACAGCCCCGGAGTAAGCGGCTCTCCAGCTACAACACCGCAATTTTGACGTACCCCCATTTCTCCCAAACGAACTACCGCCAAGCAGGTTAGCAGCCACGACAGGAAGAAAACCATGATCAAAGCCGGAACCGTTGCGCGGGCTACAAATCGAATCGCCCACGACGACCGGAAACTGATTCCGTACTTGCTTTCCAGCGTATTGAATAGTCCTGCAACGGGATTACCCAGCACAAATATAATATTGCGCGACGTTAAATCCAGCGGAGAACTAAACTGCGTTGGACTGCTAGACCGATTTAGCCAGCCCATCAATAGGCGGAAGAATAATTCGACCCCGACGATTATACTCCATACAATCAACACGCGAGTTAGCCACGCCTCTGACGGTCCTATCCAGGATTTTGCGATAAATGCGATGGCGGTTACCAGGCAAATGATTTGGATTTCCCGCATCGTACTGGACAGCCCCGCCGCCTCGGGCAAATCGTCGGACGCGATCGTTTCAAAAGAACGGGCGAAGATCAGCCAAATACAGCTGAAAATAAAGCCGAATATTCCCAGCAACATCGTTTCGGGAGCGACGAACTCGAAATAGCTGCTTGTCCCCTTATTCATTCCCAAAAATAGAAATACGGCTGCTGTCAGAACAATCGAAACGGGAATCAATCCCAAAAGCCAAAAATGTATCGAACGCGCCTGCTCGAACTCCAAAATATAGGGGTTTTCCAAGTCGGCAGACGTTTCCGCGTGCCCCCATTGAGGCGGTTTCCAGCCAGCGGCTTCTACCAATCGGTATCGAAGGCGACCGGCATGAGCCGAAAGGCCTGCCGTTATACTCGCCAAAGCTAAAATCAGCGTGATTGCAGCCAACGTCGTACCGGTTATTCCTCCAACCATACACGAAGCAGCAAACGTCCCTGCTGTACCCGCGACTAACAACAGCGTGGCTGAAAGACACAAGCCGCTGTACGCGCCCTCCCCTCCCCGTACTGGACGCGGAGATTCCGAGTTTGTTACATTACTCATTGTTGTATATCTTTACTAAAAACGGCGATCCTAAATTATCTATTTTAAACAGTATAGCACACTTTTCAGATTTTTTAATAGACTGTACTAAATAAATATTTTTTGCCCTAAATTCTTGCCCTTGATTATTTGCCCTAATCATATAGTTGTATTTGCCCCCAACACAATGATAAATAATTAAG
>CAYZMZ010000219.1:0-6035 GCA_964479655.1 uncultured Planctomycetaceae bacterium | reverse complement strand
TTCCCGCCACTGAAGTGGCGGGTTATGGAGGGAAATGTCCTCTCCATAACCCCGGACTTCAGTCCGGGGCTGAGCATATCCCTACTATATTTAACTGCCCGCGCCGCTAGGCGGCGGGCAGAGAATCTAACAGGAACTCCGCCCACTGCCCGTCTACCATAATAAATAAGGAATAAAAATCAGCCCGGTAAACATCAAAAAAACTCTTCGACAAACCGGAAAAAGTCTCGTAGAACCAGTATACAGGCGGAAAAACGGGAATTTTTAAAGAAATTTTGGGAATTTTCCATAAAATTAAAAAAATTTTTCTTTTTTTGTAACGCAGTCCCATTTTATTTGGATAATATTTATAGAGGGCTGTTTTTTGTTTTCCGAACGAAGCGGGAAATTCCAGTTACAAACAACTAGCAGTTCTCTTTTGTGTACACTAGATATAACAGATTAATTTGTCATATAGTTGTAAAGGAGAGTTTTTTGCGGAAAATTTTTGGTAAATACTAATAGAAAATCAAAATTTATTGAAAATAGTACAAATTTATCCTACCCCCCTATTGAACGTTTCGCGCGCCTTGCTACAATTGGTACTGAGCTATTGTTAGAATAGTTTTGGTCTATTGTTCGTAAGAGCAAACCATTGAGAATTTAGTTGATCAAACCAATTTTGATACGTATTACCACTCAGCGAAAGCTGAAAACTTGGAAGATTGGTTTGCAGGTTGATATTCCCATGTCTACTATACTTGCATGGGAGTGTCGATCCTGTTATGCAATTCCAATCCCTGTGGTAAGGGCGTATCAATTGGCAGGCAGGTTCGGCGCTCCCGTTTTATAGTCTCAAGCAAGTCATTTTTAGGAAAGGAATTGTTTCTATGAAAGCAACCTTGAAATCTGTAGTGAGTTGTTTTTTCCCAGTTGTGGTATACCCTATTCGCGCAAAAATCGCTTCCCGTTCCCAGAGCATCATTGCGAAAACACTTCGCCATCAGTACAGGCGTTAATAATGTAAAAATAGCGGATTGGACAACAAATCCAACTTTCCGCTGAACCGTTGACGTTTAGACGGTGTAATACTTTTCCTTGTTGTTTATTTGACGTTCTGTTATATTGTTCCTAAAAAATACAAAAGCAACTGCCATGATAAAAAATAGTAGTACATTATATAAATCCTTATCCAATATACTCATAGCAACGATGTTGATTTATTTCATCGTAGCCGCAGCACCGCTTCTGGCACGCGTTTGGACGGATTCCAAGGGCGAAACGCAAGAGGCAACTCTGGTTCGCCTAAGTTACGGGAGAAAAGGGATTGTTCTAAAATTCCCCGATGGTACCCTCCACGAGTTTCCGATTTCAAATTTATCCAAAGAAGATAAAGCATACGTTCAGACAAAAATCCAACAGTTCGACAGCAAAAACAGCGGCGACAAAACAGCCGACGCCTCTAACGATTCGTCCAGTTCTGATTTAACCACTGTTAAAAAATCGGATACGAAACAATCTACCCCTGCTCCCGACGATAATCTCGTAACAGTCATAGCCACCGGATACGGAACGTCAGCTGAACAGGCGCAAAAAGCGGCTCTGCGGGATGCCGTCAGTCAGGTTGTCGGAACGCTGATTGACGCCGAATCCCGCATAGAAAACGATGATCTGATAGAAAAAATTCTTACCGTCAGTTCCGGCTATGTCGTTTCGTACAAGACACTTAAAGTGTTGCAAAATCCAAAAAACAAGAACCATTGGTGGGCAAAAATATCCGCAACCGTTCAAAAAAGTGCCTTGGCAAATAAACTAACCGCTCCCGGATCGGTAAAAGTAGCGGAATCGACTAACAAAGCCCCCGATTCAATTGCAACTCCGAAACCTCAGCAATCAGAACAGCCTGAACAGCCCGCTAAATTAAGTCTGCCCGGTGTTGGCGAGGTCTTGCCCGATCAACTTGCCATGTTAAAGCAGAACGAAAAAGACGGGCTTGTCTTCCTCGAAAACTACTTCAAGAAAAACGATTTTCCGTACAGTTTGCTGAAAATTTCTATTATCGGTGAGCCGGAAATTACACATAAAGACGGATTGGTCGAGTTCCAGTACAAGGTGCGAATGACCGTCGACCGCGCAAAGTACGATGCGTTTGTTAAAGGACTCAACCGAATTTTAGACGTCATTTGTCTGAAAAAGCAAACTCGCAACATCGACATGGAGGTGTGGAATTATACCGACGATAACAAAGGACTGAAAATTTCATATAAAAGTCTAGTAGATTCCAATAATCCTCCTAAAAATGAATTCAATATTGGAATTGCGATCGGCGGAAACCTATGGAATGTCTATCAGCTTCCCCGCAATTACCGCTATGTGATAACGCCTTATCAATTTATTGTTCCCGCAACCGAGATTCAGCTTCTGGACAAGGAGGGGGGGAAGGTTGCGGCCTCATATACCGCGTTTTATAAAAAATTACCTTTTTTTGTTAGTACTCCCGTCCTGTTTAATCTTTTTCATGAATCTAATTCAAGTTGTTATGAATCATCTCAAACTTTAGTTAAACATATTCAGAGTAATTCAGGTTCTGTTTTTTATAATGAATCACCTGATATCAAAAACATTGATCGCTCCTATTTATGCTTGCTAGCACCCGGAGGCTGGAACAGTCAAACATATGAAGCGGGCGTAATTTTTTATTTAACCGACGAAGCAACAGTTTCCTTCCCGGAAACGGATTTACCGCGGTTTGACCATGCAGTTCCGGTTATTATTCCAGAAAATAAAGATATGGATGCGTGGCGTAAACAGCTGCCAGCCAAGCTGGAAGAACTGTATTTCAACCCGACGCTATAAACAATTATTACCAGGATTTTTGTTCCTTTAGTCGCTATTTTTTACTGATTTAAATTTTTACCCATGGAGAAACGGATTATGAAACGACGAGAATTTCTTGGATTATCGACCTCGCGAAAAAAATTTTGTGCGTAACGGTAGACGACATTAATCTGAAACCAACGCACGAAAGGTTCATCAACTACGATTAAAAAGAATTGAACATCCAAATTTCTTACTTTCCCATACTATTTTTAAGGAGCTTTGCAATGGCAAACTGGTATTATTATTTTAACGAAACAAAATACGGTCCTGTTACCGTCGTACAGTTGAAAAATCTGCTCGCCAACGGTATGCTTCGTCCCGATAGCCTCATTGAATCCGAAGACGGGCACCGCATTACGATGTCCAGCCTTAACGGACAGTCCAATACCCACAATCCAACCACTGCAAGCGGAAATGCTCCCGTCAAACCAGCCTGGAGCCAGACGGATAGAACCGCGCCGGTCGGTCAACAAAATCAGACGTATCCCACCAACCAAGCGGAAAAGATATTCGTGGAAAAATATCAGCAGTTCAAATCCCAATTCAAAGACACCGTCAACATTGACCAATCGTTCTTTAAACAATCCGTGCTTTTGTGCCTGATTTTACAATGGGTTTCCTGGACCGCTTTTCTCGCATACGCGATTTACTCCGTAATATTAATACTTTCTTACATGAACGATCTGGGAATATCCATGATTACTTGTTTGACCTCTATTATTATACCACTTGCGATTTCCGGCTTTTCTTTGTTTGTTACCATGCCCATACTGGTTGTATTAGTAAAACTAATGGGCAAGTTAAACGCCTATTTGGATTCACAACAGCAGTAACAATGAAAAGAAAACCGTTTCGCCCCCAATAATAACTCCTAACCCTCATTATTCAATTCCATGTCCTCCGAAACAACAAACCTTCGTTCGCGCCTTGTATGCCCTCACTGCTGGCATCCCTTTTCGATGGAAGAAACACTTTCCGTTTCCGCCTGTCGAGAATTAATTGGCGATTTCCGTCTGGGGCCCAACGTACAAAAACGTTTCCTGCCAGATCATTTTGATGTCAACGGCGTTCCTTTGGATGAACGCGGTTATAAATGCCAGTATCGCGCCTGTCCGAATTGCCATTTAATCGTTCCTGATTCCGTTTTTTACGGAAAGAATTATTTTATATCCATCGCCGGAGCGCAGGCAGCGGGAAAGACATATTATCTTACCAGCATGACTTATACACTGCGTCGTTTACTGCCGAATTACTTCGGACTGTCTTTTACCGATGCCGACCCTACCATGAACGCCTCGCTGATTGATTACGAAAATCGTCAATTTGAAAATAACGCGGCAGACGAATTTACGCTGTTGGAAAAAACCGCTCCCGAGGGCGATAATTACAACATCGTTCAGTTCGACCATCAAATCCGATTTCTTAAGCCGTATTTATTCAGTCTGCGTTATACAGTCGGTCATCCCCGGTTTGTTGACAATAGCAAAAACGTCAGCGTCAGTTCGCTTTGCCTTTATGACAACGCGGGTGAAAGTTACGATCCGGGTCAGGATAACGAAGATACGCCCTTTACACGTCATTTGAAGTACTGCCACGCCATCATGTTTATTCTGGATCCCTTGCAAAACATCGGTTTTCGACAAGCTTGTTCCAAAGTTTCGTCAGACCCGCAAATCGATATTCGTAATCAGCGTCAAACCCAAGGAATGGCAAGAGTACCTTTGCGGCAAGAGATTATTTTTGATGAAATGATTCGCCGATTTCGTTTTTTACGTCAGTTAAAAGACAAAGATAAAACAAACGTTCCATTGTTGGTTGTCGTAACCAAATTCGATGCGTGGGCGCCGTTGATTGGATTGGAAAATCTATCCAAATTACCGTCCTCGTGGCTTTCCAGTCCGTCGCTGCCGGTTGCGGGCGTCAATTCAGCTATCATTGACTTTATTTCGGAAAAAGTCCGCGAGGTATTGGCCCAGTACATGCCCAGTTTTTGTTCTATGGCAGAGAATTTTTCACAGCAGGTTAAGTATATTCCTGTCAGTGCAACCGGGTGCGCTCCTACGCAAACGACTCAGGGATTGCTTGCATTCCGCCCTCGTGATTTAGCCCCTGTTTGGTGCGAAACGCCTTCGCTGTATTTTTTGAACAAATGCGGTTTAACAATGCGCATAAGAAAAAATAACACACAGAAACAATAACCCTCAAATTAAAAGGAGCAACTTATGGCATATGTAGTAGTTTACACCTCGTGCGTTCGTCATTTGGACGGAGGATCCGGCTACGGTCCGGCAATAAGAACCCAGGGCATTCCCCCCTTGATCGCTTCGGCTCTTTCCGGTTTAAGCGGAGGGGCAAGCGGAAACCCGCTGGACAATCGTCAAAGTGCAATATGCTGGAATTATGTATATGATAGAATCAGCGGTGAAACGTATTCAATCTTATCCCGGATTGCCGCCAACCAGGTGGATCATACCGCCAGAAGCATAAATCTGGCTTCACACGTAGCGTTGCGATTACGAGAACGTTTATCATGCGGTCCTGCCTGCATTTTACAAAAACCCGAATATATTTTCAGCTCTTTTGACGGTAATGCGCGTGAAATTCCCGAACTAAATTTGAATGATACACTCGTTAAACCGGCTATATGCAATTACTGGAATCAGGTTACCGGAGACGCCGGCTGGGGCGGGGTTGCGGCAGACGCCGTCAGAAAAAAGAAGCCGATTTACGTAATTTATACGCCCGACATTGATTTGCTGAAATTGTTTGCGGAATCAATCGCGCTGCTGCCTCCAAAGGACCGATGGGACGCGACGTTTTCCACTTTATATTCACAAATGCTCATAAAATACAATTGTCTCCTTCGCGGTGTGCTGGCAGGCTCACCCGAAGCAGCAAATCTGAACAGTCCAAACAATACGGCAGATTTTATTGATTTAACCAAACCCGAAAAAATAACGGAAGTGTCCGACTATGTTCAATTAGCTCGTACAGGGATTTCCATTCCAAATGAGAAAAAATCGCATACAGCGGGAAACGCAGTAGCCAGTCCCGTTAGTTCCAAGCCAAAACCAATACTGATACTGGCAGACCCTAAGGAACAACAAAAGTGGGAAGATCAATTGGAATCCTCAACCCCCTCGGGCGTGCTTAAGCTAAAGACCAAAAAAGATGGT
>CAYZMZ010000218.1:0-6047 GCA_964479655.1 uncultured Planctomycetaceae bacterium | reverse complement strand
AAAGTACCGCAACGATAAATGTGCTCATGACTTTTCCAAAAGGGGAATAATAGGGGGAATACGATGGGGAGTAATATATAGTTTGTGATTACGTCAGATTTTCTTCAGAATCAATTTTGAGTTTACGACGTATTCCTAATTCAACGGCGTATTGCTAAAATCGTTTTGAAAAAACGGATTGGTGTTATTTTGATTTCGGGAACCCTCGGACCTGGAATCGGTATATATTGGTTCCACTTGACGTTTTCCGGGTTGCATAACAAACCAACTCTGTACTTATTCTATATTTTTTTAGAAGCGATGTAAAGGGGGGAGCGGAAAATATTACCGATTGTAACAAATAAATTGTGCAAATCGGGAGAAATTAGAAAAACTGCAGAATTTCGCCTCAATCGGTAAAACAAGGGGGGAATTTGATTCTGGAGACGAAAGCAAAACGACGTCAAGAAGAAAAAATCACGCAGTCATCGTATAAATGGGGAAAAATTGACCTTGACCTGAAATCGTCAAAACGCTAAATTATAGGGTATGATAATACAAGACACGCAAATTCCTGCCGTTTCAACCGAGGCGTTTCAGTTCGCCGATCTCCAGCAAAAAGCCGATGCCTATTTGCAGCGAGTTCGTCAGCAAGCCCAGCAAATCCAGCAGTCCGCTCAATCCGAATTGGAATCCTGGCGTCAGGACGCTATAGATAAAGTACAGCAAGAAACGCTGCAAATGCGTCAGGAAGCGCAACAGCAATTTGACCAAGCACATAAACAAGGATACGAACTGGGATTCGATCAGGGTCTCAAAGAAGCACGCGAAGATATTCAAGGAACCGTTAAAAAGCACCTCGACGAAAGACTGGATAAAGTCTTTCCTGCTATCGACGCCGCTCTGGATCAGCTGGAACTAAAGCAAAAACAATGGGTAGCTCAATGGGAATCGGCGGCCATTCGTCTGGCGATGGCCGTTGCTGAAAAAATTCTCCGCAGCGAACTAACCGCCGCGCCCGACAAAATTATCCCCGCTTTGCACGACGCCTTGGATTTAACCGTCCGAACGCAACAAGTCCGAATCCGTCTGTCAGTAGATGATTACGATACGCTGTTACCCGAAATGAACACGCTGTTAGAAAAATTCCAGCGCATCGGTAAAACCGAAATCGTCCCCGATTCCACCCTGCTTACCGGCGACTGCGTCGTCGAAACCCCGATGGGAGAAATCGACTTGAAAATTCAAAGTCAACTGGAACGAATCGCCGAAGAACTGACCTGAAATGAAATATTCAGATAAGTGCAATTATGTATAACAAAATAGACGCCTATATCAATCAGCTGGATCAGATCAATCCCTTTGCGCTTACCGGCTCGATCGTACAAACGGTAGGTCAAACGGCGATTGCGCAGGGATTTCCGGTTCCGGTCGGGGCGGTAGCAGAAATAATCCGTCCGGGTAAGCCGTCGGTCTACGTTCAGGCAATCGGTTTTAAGGGCGATCAAACAATTCTCAGTCCGTATAGTTCTTTAGTCGGAGTAAGAAACGGAAGTCGTATTCGGCTTTTATGCTCTCAACCGCGGCTAAAAATAGGAGATGAATTAATCGGTCGGGTAATCGACGCCTTGGGTAATCCCGTGGACGATGGTTCACAAATGATATTACCGCAACGGGTATCTTTTGTCAATCCTGCTCCGGTTCCGCATCGACGTCCGCGTATTGAAACGATTCTGTCTACCGGCGTTCGGGCTATAGACGCTTTGCTAACCTGCGGCTGCGGTCAGCGATTGGGAATTTTCGCGGGGTCAGGCGTCGGAAAAAGTACGTTGCTGGGTATGATGGCTCGATACGCTCAAGCCGATGTTATCGTACTGGGTTTGGTTGGCGAACGAGGTCGGGAATTAAACGATTTTATCGAGCGGGATTTAGGTCCGGACGGATTAGCGAAAAGTGTAATCGTCGTTTCAACCAGCGACGAACCCGCTATAAAACGATGTCTGTCTTGCTATACCGCCACGGCGATAGCCGAGTATTTTCGCGATCAGGGGAAAAATGTACTGCTGTTGATGGATTCACTTACCCGATTCGCGCAGGCTAAACGCGAAGTCGGTTTGGCGGCAGGAGAACCGGCGGCGGCGCGCGGCTATCCGCCCAGCGTATTTGCGTCTATGGCTCCGCTGTTGGAAAGGGCAGGGCGGACGCCGGAAGGTTCGATTACCGCCTTCTATACGGTTCTGGTTGAAGGCGACGACGAAAACGAGCCGGTTGCCGATACGGTTCGCGGGCTGCTTGACGGGCATATTTGGCTTTCCCGCAAGCTGGCTCAGGCGGGGCATTATCCGGCTATTGATATTCTAAAAAGCGTAAGTCGATTAGCCAACGAACTGGTCGATTCCCGGCATCGCAGAGCGGCGCAGGTCTTTCGTCAGTTGCTGGCCGCCTATTCCGACCACGAAGATTTAATTTCAATCGGGGCATATAAAACCGGCGCGAATCCGCTGGTAGACGACGCAATCCGTTTGCGTGAAACGATGACCCGCTTCCTAACACAAAACGTAGACGACAGCTACTCTTATTCCGCCGCCAAAGACGAACTGATTAAAATTATGGGGTAGGAAAACGTTCGTCAACCGCGTAGCGGTTGAATATTCATAGCCGTGTGCGAAGCCCACGGAAAAGAACAACACAAAATACCGGTTCACCCAACGCCGTAGGCGTTTCCGTTCGGTAGAACGAATAAAAATCACCGAATTGGAACCGCTCCCGGAGGGAGCAACGAGAGACAAAACAACGCGAACCCCCGTTCCCGCCACTGAAGTGGCGGGTTATGGAGAATATCTTCTCCATAACCCCGGACTTTAGTCCGGGGCTGAACATAACTTCACTTTAGTTATCTGTCCGCGCCGCCAGGCGGCGGGCAGGGGAATCAACGGGAAAGCTTCCCAGCCGCAAAACTCAATATTATATTTTTGCGGACGAGGACGTCCGCGCTCCGGTTGTATTTCCAACCCACTCGGTATTCTAAATCAGCAATATTAAACGGTCGGAGACAACCGCAGGACAGCGGTCATCAGCGTATGCATCTGTTCAATGCTGTATTCTAAATCAACACTTATAATTCTTCGTTTCCGTTTGTACCCGACCAATTCAGAATCATGAAACGTGTCTTTCGCTCTTGTTTTAGAATATAACAGAGCAACCAGGCAATAGCCCCCGAATTTGCTTGCTTTGATCTAAATCGATTCGTCTGCATTCTCGAATAATCAGCGTTTTCAATTTGGGTAACTGAGCTAACGAAGACAATCCGTCCAAGGTTATATTTTTACAACCGAGTAAATCTAACGTCTCTAATTCCGTTAAACGTCCCAAATAATTTAAGCCGTCATCGGTAATTCGTTCGCACCATTGCAAGGTCAGCGACTGCAAACATCGTAATCCAGACAGGTTTAATAAGCCCGTATTGGAAATATGCTTGTTACTGCTAACATCCAATACGCGTAATTGAGGTAAATTAACCAGATTCTTCATACCGCTATCAGAAATTCGTTCACACCACTGTAAATTAAGAACCTGCAACGATTTGATTTTCGTCAAGGCGTTCATTCCAGAATCAGTAATTCTTGTACACCAGTCTAAATGCAGCGTATGCAAGTTAGTTAAAGCGGATAAAAACTCCAAGCCGCGGTCTGAAACCGAGGTAGAACGAACGGAAATCGTTTCCAACAACGGCAATAAACGCAAATACGACATGCCGAAACCAGAAATCTGCTTACAGCCGCTTAAATTAATCGCCTTGAGGGTTTTTATTCCCCGTAAACGCTCTAAACCGGCATTGGTTATTTGCTCAGATGAACTAAAATCTATCGACTGTAACTCGGGAAAATAGTTCAAACAGAAAAAATAGTTGGCGGATAAATCTCGCGGAACCGTAATTGAGGTTATTTTTTGCAATTCGGTACTACTGGCAGATTGATAGCCCGAATAATGACGTCTGAACTTATCCAAATATCTTTCGGTTGTCTTCTCGATAAACATTTCGCGGAAATTACGAATATGCCGCTCGCGGGGAAACATTTGCAAGGCTTCGTCAATACTATCTAAACATTCAGGATAATTTCGGTTTTTGTATGCGGATACCGCCATATCGCATAATTGCTGCGCTTGCTGTTCATTTTTGAGGAACTCCTCTTTCTTTTGCTGTCTATAAAGCTCAATTCGGTCTTTCAAACGCGATTTTGTTGTCGTAGACGCCTTGGACTTGAGCAGGGAATAGCCGTTTTCCTTTACGTACAACTGTATATACTGATCCCAGCAGGAATCTTGAATCGTCTTGTTTTCAATGCGGGCGATAACCTCTTCCGATTGTTGTAAATCCCGTATATGAAACAGATGATCTACAATTTCCTTCCAGGCTGCATCTTGTTTTTCAGCCGAATAAATTAACGAGGTAAATTGAATCGCCGAGCAAAACATTTTAAAACTCAGCAATCGATCAATCAGGCTTTTGCGGGCAGAATCATGTTCCGAACCGCAGCTAGCATCTAGCAGATGAACAATCGACGGAAGACTTTTACTGTATATATTTGAACTCCAAATATAATCCAACGCAACAGATTGTATCTGATTAGATAATTTGAAAGTAATTTGATAGGCTTCGGACCATAATTTCATCTTGGCCGTCAGTTCAAAAAGCATTTCAAACCAGGCTTGCCGCCATTTACTGTTGGAAAGGGTTTGAATTACGACAACGGCATTGCACCAATCCGCTTGCTGAATTTGATTAAAAAGCAGTTCTTCCCGCAAAATATCCGCTTGAATTTCAGCAGGGGAAATTTCGGATTCCGGCTTGGCGTTATTTAAGTCGGAATTAAACGGAAGAATCCAGGGATACAGTATTTCAAACACGGATTTATCGTAGGGAAAAACATCCAACAACGCCAATCCAATGCAAACTTTTACCGCTGTATGCGCGTACTGCGCGGATTCCTGAATTAGCTCGGCGATTTCTTCCCAATTGGTTTGATTCCGTTTTAGAATTTTGAAAATCGTTTTCCATGTTATAAAAAACAGATTTTTTTGAAACGCATCCCGTGATAAAATCGCATCTGAATTATCGCTGATTTCGTATCCCGAAGCCTGTCCGAGGAGTATATTGGCTCCGTAAAGAGTACCCGATTCTATTTTGCTAACCGCATCTGAAAGCAACGTACTCAACTGAACGGAATCCAAACTTGACTGCGCAGGGATTGCCGGTTCGGAAGAACTGACTGCGGTAATCGATTGAGCCTGATTAAGCCCCGCGGTAATCTGTGATTTGAACAGACTTACATACGATTCTGATAAAATCGCGGACTGATTCGATTCCAGATATTTTAATACCTCCGACAGTATGTTATCCTCCGGCGGATAAAACCTCGACAATTGCTTTTGGAGTACTGTCAAGTGAGCAGAGGCAAAATCTTGACTGGCAATAATTGTCAGCTCAGTATCGCTGCCTGACTTGGGAGGCAAAGCCATCTGAGGAATAAAAATTTCAATGGTACTTCGGTCTGAACAAATATTGCTATGCACGGTTTATAATTCGTGAAAGGTGAAACATAAAAAACTCTCCCTATTATACATGAATATTTCAGAATGACAATCCCAATTAAACAAATTTTATCGCTTATCCCCAATTTCATAAAAATGTATACCAATTTTAGACTTACGTCATATTTACGCTGCTGATTTTGGACTTTTTACTATGACCACTTGCCTTTTCTTTCGACGCCGTTTTGATTTCGCCATCGTAGGAATAAAAACTCCCGGTTTTATCGATTAAGGCGAAATGAAACGGAGGAAGTTTGTTATACAAACCGGAAAAAGTCAAGTGAAACCAGTACGCTGTTATTTTTTCGCAACAATTATTTTTAAAAGTCCGTAGACTAACCATAACTTTTCTTTTGATATTCCAGTTAGATTAATGTTACTGTCAAACTTACCAACGGAAGAATTTCGCGGGAACGGAATATAACAAAGAAATACAAAAAAACCGAAATTGTAAAAACAACCTCGGTTTTTTATTT
>CAYZMZ010000217.1:0-6053 GCA_964479655.1 uncultured Planctomycetaceae bacterium | reverse complement strand
ATACCGTAGATTATAAAAATAATTTAACTGTATTAAATGCTGAAACCGGTTTGGTGTTAGGTTCCATGCCGTTGGGAAATAATAGAGTTCAAATGCTCAATGAAATTACGGATAGAATTTATCTCGCTTCCGATACGGGTATGATTCAATGTTTAAGACAGATGGACGTAGACAAGCCGATTTACCATCAACAGAATCCAGAAAAGCCAAAAGAACGCGAAATTATGATCGGCGACGACGATTCCAAGTCGGATAACGGCGACGATGCCACCCCGTTTGAAGAAGCGGCGGAAGGAGACGATTCGGGAGCCTTTGGCGATTCCTCCAGCGATGAAAAGGCCGATTCCGGCGACGAAGCGGGCGTCAAAGACGATGCTGGAGGTTCAGATGATAGCGAACCGGCACCAGACGGGGGAGGCGACGCTCCAGCCGAGGGCGAAGATCCGTTTGGAAGCGGCGGCGACGGAGCAGACCCGTTTGCTTGAGTTGGATGGAGTACGACGCTTCAGTTGAATATATAATCCTTCAGTTGGATATATCACAGCGCCGTATTTTCAGGTGTAATTTTAATTCGCGGCGCGGTTTTTGAGGCGTTTTACGGAGAAAAACGACCGGAAAATTCGCCGTGCCCGCCCGCTTAAGTGGCGGGCAGAAAAGAGCCTAAAACCAGCCCTGTCCGTCGAGTGCCGCAAAACGATGCTCGACGGACGGAAAGAGCGAGGAAACGGGCGTTCATTTTGTCCCGGACTGAAGTCCGAGGTCATAGAGATAAGCTTGTCAATTTGCTGCGAAATGAAACGACTGATGTTTGTTATGCAGACCGGAAAAAGTCAAGTAGAACCCGTATATATTCCGTATTTTTTGTCTATTGTGATACCATTTTTTCTCGGTACTATTGACAGTTTCGCTTTATCTGACTATAATTATAGAAACGGGTGTTGTGGAGCTTGCAAGCTAATCCCCGTATTCCAATATTCAATCTGAATTTCCATTTTATTATATCGATGAGTTATTTTTCTCCCGAAACGATAAATCGTATCAGCCGATTACAAGTTCGCGCACGTTATACCGTCGAAGGCTTTCTTTCGGGTCAGCATAAAAGTCCGTTTTTCGGCTCGTCGGTAGAGTTTCGTCAGCATCGAGAATACGTAGCTGGAGACGACCTTCGTAATTTGGACTGGAAAGTATTGGCCAAGCAGGATAAATTCTATATTAAGCAATATGAAGCGCAAACCAACCTCAACGCAACGCTTTTAGTAGATTCGTCGGCTAGTATGCTTTACAAGGGCGGTAAAGCCGCCATGAGTAAATACGACTACGCTTGTACAGCGGCGGTTTGCGTGGGTTATTTGCTCTTACGGCAGCAAGACGCAGTCGGCTGCGTGCGTTTTGATGATTCTATACAGTCTGTTATTCCACAAAAGACGAAGCAGAATCAGCTAGATATTATTGTCAAGGCGTTAGAATCGTCCAAGCCGGGGAATAAAACTGATATGAAGCCCATTTTGCAGCAGACGGCGCAGACGTATCCTCATCGCGGTGTTTTCGTCCTGTTTTCCGACTTGCTTACAGATCGGCATGGATTATTTGAGGGGTTAAAACTCCTCCGTGCCGGAGGGAGCGATGTTTTAATATTCCATATTTTGGACGACGAAGAACTGGATTTTGAATTTTCCGGTCCGACCCGTTTTACCGGCTTGGAAAATCCGCAAGTTCTGTTTTGTAATCCGCGTGCGCTTAGAGATGGCTATCTGGAGGCAATCAACGACTATCTGTCGGAAATATCCAAAGGGTGTTCTGCCAATAAAATCCAATATCACCTAACCCGAACCAGTACGCCGTTAGACGCTGTACTGTCGAGTGTGTTAAAATAAATCAATTTTATGTTCCTTTATCCTGTATTGCTGACGGCGCTGGGTTTAATCGCTTTACCGATATTGATTCATTTGATCAATCTGTTTCGGTATCGTCGAGTAGAATGGGCAGCGATGGAATTTTTGCTGGCAAGTTACCGCAAACATTCGACGTGGATACGAATGCGCGAGTTGCTGTTGCTGTTATGCAGAATCGGAATCGTGTCGTTGGTTGTTTTGGCAGCGGCGCAACCGTTGGTTTCCGATCAATGGGGACGATTGTTAAGTGGACAGAAATCCAACTTGCTTTTTATTCTCGACGACAGTTATTCCATGCAGGCTAGAACGGGGGATAGTACTTGTTTTCAGCAGGCGAAGTCGGTTATCCAGCAATATTTTACCGATCACGCCGTAACGCCCGGACAAACGGTTACCCTGATTACGTTTTCTCGTCCAGATTCTCCGATACTCAGTTCGGTTGCTGTCGACGCGAATTTCGGCGAGATGTTAACCAAAACTCTGAAAACGGTTTTTGCCAGTCAACGGGATGATAATCCCATACAAGCCGTACGCACGGCAGCGGATTTGGTTCAGGCCAATCCCAATAATAGTCATCGCGTTTTTTTGGTAAGTGATTTTCGCGCCAATAACTGGCTTACCCGCGAAGGAAAACTCAATGCCGAATTACAGCAGGAAATTGGACGATTGACCGATAACAAGGCGTCGGTTGCTATTATGGACGTTTCCGGGCAAAGCGGCGAAGCGGAGGATTCGTCGATCTCGGCAAGCAACGATAAAATCAATCTCGGTATCGCTTCTATCAAACCGGGAGATGGAACGATTGCGGCTGGGGTTCCGATTCCAATGGTCGTAGAAGTAATCAATCATTCTACCGTGCCGGTAAAAAATTTGTCCGTTCGATTGGAAGCAGACGGTAAAAGTTTACCGGCTGTTATGATTCCCGTAATCCAAGGGCGAGAAACCGGGCGCGCGCATTTTTCGGTAAGTTTTCCGCAGGGCGGCAGTCACCTGGTAGAGGCGATTTTGGCTCCCGATGCGCTGGAAACGGATAATTCCCGATTTTGTGTGCTAAACGTTCCTGCTAGAATTTCGGTTTTACTGGTAGGGTCGCAGCCGCGCGATGGTTCTGAATTACCGTCCAGTCAGCAGCCGGATGTAAAATTTATTCAAACCGTTTTGGAACCCGGCTCTCCGGTAGATACGGGAATTTCCTGCAAGGTGGAAGACGCCCGATTTCTTAATACAGCCGATTTGAACACGTATAAAACAGTATACTTGCTCAATGTTCGTCAGTTTTCGTCTTTGGCGGGCGAAAATTTGCTCAACTGGATTTCCAACGGCGGAACGGCGGTTGTCTTTTTAGGGGATTCGGTCGATATATCGGCTTGGAACGGCTGGGTAGCTAAAAACAAGCAGTTGGAATGTTTGAAACTATCGGCGATTAAAACTCTGATGCCCGATTTTCTTCGTAAACGTCCTGATATGACGGTACTGGATAACCCCATATTCCGTATTTTTGAAGGGGAAAAGAACGCTTTTTTATCGGCTGTTATGATTCAGAATTATTACGAATTGAGTAATCCCCACGCTGTAGAAAAGCAGGTTCTTGCCCAATTAAGAAACGGTGCCCCGCTGATGGTCGATTTGCGGGTTGGGAAAGGTTCTGTGGTAACGATGCTAACCTCGGCGGCTCCCAGCTGGAATAATTGGGGCAAAGGGAATCCGAGTTATGTGGTTGTTTTGCATCAATTGCAGGCGATGCTGCTGGCACGCGAAACGCACGACGAAAATTTTTCAGTTGGACATCCGATTGAATTTTCCTTCAATGGAAGTATGTTTAAGGAAACCCTTTCCTGTACGATTCCTCCGCCGGAAAACGAGGCTCAATTAGACGAAAAATCCAGAGAAATCGATTTGCTGGCTAAAACAAAGGGAAAAGACTGGTCGGTTTTTATGCCGGATACCTCCAGAGCGGGGATATACAAATTTATCTTTCAAAAACGTTTGGCGGCAGATACCGATTCCAACAGTTCGTCAGGCGAAACGGATACCGAAAAGAATGTCGCGGTTAACGTTGTCCCGGAAGAGGGGAATCTGGCTAAATTAGACCTGTCTGAATTTAAACGTCAATGGCCTGATATTCCGATGGAGATTTCCGACAGTACGATTCTGGATGCCATGCTTGCCGGACCGATGGGTTTCAATATTCAGGCATACTGCCTATACGGACTAGGTGTACTTATGTTCTTAGAAATGTTAATCGCGTACTGGGCGTCGAGTCATTTGTCGGCTTCGGCGGTTGTTCTGGAGAAAGGAAAGGTCAGATAAATGATCGAATCACTAATTTTTCTGGCGGCCGCGAATCAAACCGAATTGGAACGCGATGTATTTCAATGGGGACGAATACATCAAAATTCCGACTGGCTGATACCGATAATTATTGTAATCGGTGCATTTTTGTTTATATCTGCAATTTATAAAAAGGATGCGGCTGAATCATCTCGTCCCATGCGATGGCTGTTACGGACGCTTCGTTTTGGAGCGTTTTTAGCGTTAGTTTTGATGTACGCTCAACCTCAATGGCGGCATGAAAAAGAAACAACGATTCCCAGCAGAGCCGTTTTGATGGTCGATACCAGTTTGAGTATGGCAATAGCCGACCAGCAGCCGCTTACCGCCAGTACGGATAAAATTCGCCGGTTTGATGCCGTAAAAAAAGCGATTGCCAATCAGCCGCTTTTAGAGCAATTGCGCTCAAAACGCGATGTACAAATTCTGGCTTATGATTCGGGGGTTCGAGAACTGGCCTTTTATCCGAAACAATCCAAAGACGGCAGTCAAGATCAATCCAACGCATTACAAGAGAATCAAAACGACAAGAAAGCCGAAGTTTTTTCGGAAGAATCGGTTAAGCAGATGCTAGATACGGTAGAAATTCGAGGTCAGCAAACGCGGCTATCCGATTCGATTGCCGGATGGCTGCGAACGCAGCGGAATACGCCGATTTCCGCAATTGCCGTTTTTTCGGACGGTGCTCAAAACGTGGGAGCGGCTCCGGAGGCGGATTGTCAAATTGCGGTCAGCAGAGCGATTAAGGTTCATACTATCGGATTGGGCTCAACCAAAATTCCGGCTAACGTGCGAGTATACAACGTTCAATCCCCGCAACGCGTTCAGCCGAACGATCCATTTACGATTACCGCGTTTTTGCAAAATCAGTCTTTTGAGGGGAAGTCGGTGGTTGTCGATTTAATGGAATCAGCCCCCGAAAAGACGGAACAAACGCTTACTGCGTCCAAAACCATTGTTTTGGGACCGTCCGACGAATTGCAGAAGGTCGTTTTTGAAGTTCCGCCCCAACAGATAGGAAAAAAGAAATACACCGTAAACGTTCGTCCTGTTGCAACAGAAACCGATAAAACCGATAATTCGGGAGCGGTTGTTGTAGAATCGGTGGATAAAAAACTGCAAATTCTCCTTTTTGCCGGCGGACCGTCGAGAGAATACCAATTTTTGCGAACGTTGCTGGCACGGGATAAAACCGTTGAAGTCGATACGCTTTTGCAAACCGCCAAGCAGGGTATTTCTCAGGAAGGACGTCAGATTCTGGATTGTTTTCCGACAACTTCTGTCCAACTTTTTGGATACGATGGAATTATTGCCATCGATCCAAACTGGAATGAACTGACCGCCGATCAAATTAAAATGGTTGAAACATGGGTAGGAGATCGTTCAGGCGGTCTGCTGTATATTGCCGGACCGGTGTACTTGGGCGAGCCGGTTCGCTCCTGGCGGGAAAACGAAGCGTGCAAGCCGATTCTCAGTCTGCTCCCGGTAGAATTTCCGCGTCGATTTTCCTCAATCTGTTCCAGCCGTTCGACATCGGATACGGCTTTTCCGCTGAATTTTACTCGCGAAGGAACGGAGGCGGAATTTTTGCGTCTGGACGACGTTCCCTCTCAAAGCGAATCCAAATGGAATGAATTTGAAGGCTTTTTCAGTTTCTTCCCCGTAGACAGGGTTAAAGATTCTGCCACCGTATACGCCCGATTTTCCGATCCAAAATCAGAATCGCGCAGACAGTTTCCTCCGCTGATTGCTGAACAGTTTTACGGTTCAGGCAGAACGATGTTTATCGGCAGCGGCGAATTATGGCGTTTGCGTGCTGTAGACCCCGCT
>CAYZMZ010000216.1:4183-6107 GCA_964479655.1 uncultured Planctomycetaceae bacterium | reverse complement strand
AAAGTCCGGCAAGTTATTATTCGTGCCTATACAGGTCTTGCCGGAGTTCAACACAGCAAAAAACAACGAATGCCCAAAGGAACCCTGTTTTTCGTCGGTCCGACCGGAGTTGGCAAGACCGAGCTTGCCAAAGCTTTGGCTGAATTCCTGTTTGGGGACGAGGAAGCTTGTATTCGGTTTGATATGTCTGAGTTCAATCATGAACATAGCGACCAGCGTCTGGTGGGGGCTCCTCCCGGTTATATCGGCTATGAAGAAGGCGGACAATTAACCAATGCGGTAAAAAAACGTCCATTTGCCGTTTTGCTGTTCGACGAAATAGAGAAGGCCCATCAGAAGATACTGGATAAATTTTTGCAAATACTTGAAGATGGACGCTTGACAGACGGGAAAGGAGACACCGTTTCCTTTTCCGATACGGTAATTATATTTACATCAAATATTGGAGCCTCCGAAGTACGGATGACAGATTCCTCCGGGAACATTCAAAATGATGAGGCGATTCGTCAGGAGTTCATCCATAAAGTTCGTGAACATTTTACCCATGAACTAAAA
Source organism: uncultured Planctomycetaceae bacterium (assembly GCA_964479655.1). Classification (GTDB taxonomy): domain Bacteria; phylum Planctomycetota; class Planctomycetia; order Pirellulales; family Thermoguttaceae; genus RUG11551. The sequence goes on along the minus strand of CAYZMZ010000216.1, from coordinate 5,552 downwards.
CGTCCTGAATTGCTCAACCGTATCGGAGATAACATTGTTCCGTTCAATTTTATTACTAGCGACAACTTCCTTTTTGCAATTGCAAAAGCAAAAATTATTCCTGTCAAAGAGACACTAAAAGAAAAATTCGGGATCGTGGATTTGGTATTTGCAGATGAACAGAAGGCTCTGGCTGCGATTCTGTCTTCCCTCGACAAAACAATGGGGGGAAGAGGGGTTCTGAATGAATTAGTGCGTACAATTATCGATCCGCTTTCGTTGTTCATTTTTGAAAACGTTGCGGAAACGCATGGCAAGCGATTATTGATTACCCAAACCGGCGAATCGTCCGAGTTTTCTTTTCATCTTTTGGAGTAACGTCATGTTCAAACTAAACATAGCCCATTTGATAGAAAATACGGAAGTAGAGGGACCAGGCAAGCGTTTTGCCATTTGGGTTCAAGGTTGTCTTCGCCGCTGCCCCGAATGCTGCAATCCGCAATTTTTTGATTTTATTCCCCAAAATATTATGGACGCAGCACAGCTATGTCAATTCATTGAAAAATCCAAACAGAACAATGGAATCGAAGGCGTTACTTTTCTCGGAGGTGAGCCGATGTTGCAAGCAAAGGGACTTTCCAAAGTCGCACGATTTTGTCACGAAAATGCCCTGTCCGTAATGGTATTTACGGGATATACACGGGAGGAATTAGGGAGTGAAAATCTGCCTTTTGTTGATGAACTTCTGCAATACTCCGATTTGCTTGTAGATGGTCCATTCGATAGAAATCAACGCGAAGAAAAACGCAATTGGGTTGGTTCGACAAATCAGAGGTTCCACTTCCTAACCGATTTCTACCAAAGCGGCATTGAATACGACGAAAGATTTTCGCACGGTTTTGAATTGCGTTTTCATTCTGATGGAACATTACAAATAAATGGGTTCCCTTGGCAAAATGTTACCAAGTCAGACTTATTTAACCTTTAACTATTACCCTTTATAAGGAGATAAAAATGGCACAAATGATATTCAATCCCGAACAATTCACCACTCAGCAAGCAAAACCGCTGCCTGTCATACTGTTGTTGGACACCAGCGGGAGTATGAATCTGGTTACAAATCCAGATGAGGTTCGACATACTGGACATATTCACATTGTAGATGGCAATAACGTCGAAGATGTTGAAGGCGGTATTGCACGCATCTCTATCTTAAACGAAGAGGTGAAGAAAATGTTGAATACACTCGCCAAATATGAACGAGATGCAACGGAATTTCTGGTTGCTATTATCACCTTTGGGGAAAATACAGGCTTGATGTTGCCTCCTTCTCCCGCCGGTGATGTACGATTTACGGATCTTCAGGCCAGAGGTAACACCCCGCTAAACA
>CAYZMZ010000216.1:2273-4173 GCA_964479655.1 uncultured Planctomycetaceae bacterium | reverse complement strand
TGGATATTGCCAAAAATCTGATTGAAGATAGAGGACAAATTCCGGGTCGTTCCTATCGTCCGTTAGTCGTTCTGGTTTCTGATGGCGCACCAGATGCGGGATGGCAAACGAGTTTCAATGATTTCGTCCAAAATGGACGTACCGCCAAGTGTGATCGCATGGCTTTGGCCATCAGTAACGAAGCAGACCGAGCTATGTTAGCCAAGTTTGTAGAAGGGACGGGGCATGAAGTTTTTGAGGCAAATTCAGCAGAAGAAATTACGCGCTTTTTCAAATTTGTTACGATGTCAACGGTTCAACGTACCCTTTCCCAAAATCCTAACCAGATACCCAGCGATGACGATGTGAAAACGCCGTCAGATTCAACTTCCGATTCACAAGACGATGGCGGTTACTGGTAATAGTTTAAACTATCAACACATGATTTTTCCATCGACGCCGTTTTGATTTCTCCAATAAATAGAACTAAACTGATTTTATCACTGAGGACAAAATGAAACGGCGTGGATATGTCAGTACAAATCGAAAAATTCCAAGTAGAGTCTGCATTTTATAGAAACCTTAAACAGCGCGGAGAAGAAAAGAATATGGCGATAGATTTGAGTGGTAACACCGAAACGCTTTATCTCGTTTGCGATACATCAGGCTCTATGGCAGAGGAGGGAAAAAGTCTGCTTATGCGCGGAGTTGCCCGTGCTGTTGAGCAATATTTTCGTTTTGGTTACGGAGCAGCTGACCTAAAACTCGTACTGTTGAATACTGTTGCCCGCATTGTTGAATGGAATCCCGACGATGAGTTCCCTGATGATTTACTGCAATGCGGGGGTTCCGCAAGTGTTGCGGCATTAAACGATTTCAGCAAAAAAATCAACGGGAAAATCCTTCTTTTGACCGATGGCTGGCTAACAAATAACGAGAACTCTACATCGAAAAAATGGAGTCTGAGGTTCTTATCCGCAACACACCGAATAATTAAGATTGGTACGGATTCCAACCCTTCGTTGAAAGGCGATGGCGTTTTCTGGCCTGATGATATTTTTACCGCGCTTGATGACTGGCAACCCCTTGCAGATGCCGCTGTAGATAATAACACCGCTTCAGATAATAACAGGGGAACAGACAAGTGATTACAGCATGCTGGAAATTTTTTGGAGCGACTGTTCGAGGACAAGGGCATATTCGTACATTTACACCAAATCAGGATTCTTTCCGTATCTCAAGCCGCCATTGGGGCGATGTTGCCGTTGTATCGGACGGCGTGGGGTCGCGCCCGAAGGCTGATTACGGTTCTGCCTCTGCCTGTCGCGCTGTCATTTTTGCCGCAAGGAATTGGAATGAAATGGACAACAACATCGAGTTGCTTATTTCGCAGATTCACAATAATTGGCTTGTATATATAAAACCATTTGAACCACAAGATTGTGCAGCAACCTGTCTTTTTGCGATTCGTCCCAGTACCGATCAAATGATATTAGGACGCCTCGGCGATGGACTGATTGGAGTATTAAAAACGGATGGCACATATTTGGAATTGTGCGAAGAGAAAAGCGGAAATTTTTCCAATCAAACAGAATCACTTTCAGAAAAAAATGAAATGAATCAATGGCAGACAATCTCAATCGCTCAAGATGAATGTTGTGCTGTACTGCTTTGCACAGACGGTGTATCGGACGACCTTCTTTCTGAAAAACGCGTGGACTTTGTGCGTCATATCTATACACAGGGAAAAAATATCGCCACAACTACAGCCGTTCACGAACTCCGTAAAATGCTTCAAAACTGGCCTGTTCCCAAACATTCAGACGATAAAACCCTTGTTTGTTTATGTAAGTACGAGGAGAAAATATGAGTGAAGTTAATGACACCATACAATTGATAGATGAATATGGAAACATTCATT
>CAYZMZ010000216.1:0-2263 GCA_964479655.1 uncultured Planctomycetaceae bacterium | reverse complement strand
GACGAACTTGCCCGCGGCGGACAAGGTGTTGTCTATCGGACACGCGATGAAGATCTTGCCGTCAAGCAACCAGTGGGAAGTAACGGCATGACGGGGAAAAAAGTAAATATTCAGGAAAACTTCCGACAGATTCGCACCTTGCCGATCCCGAAAGACTTACCGATTTCGCTACCGCAGGCAATTCTTCGGGATGAACCTGGCTATGTAATGAAATTAATGAGAAACATGAATCCCTTTTCCACCTTTTCTCTGGATGGTAAACAGCGGACTAAGATGAATGAACAAGAACTGCCTGACTGGTTGGCGGGAATATCCAATAAAAAGACGGCTCAAGACTTAGCCTTTTACGCACAAACAGGTTCAACAAGACAGCGTCTTTACGCACTATACAAATGCGCCTCTGTTTTAGCTCGTCTTCACAATGCCGGTATTGTTTATGGAGACATCTCTCCGAATAATGTGTTCATTGGCAATAACATTCCGTGTGATTGCGGACTGATTGATGCCGATAACCTGCGTCTGGAGCTTAAAAAGGGCGGGTACACAGTTTATACGCCCCAATTTGGAGCACCGGAAATCGTTCAAGGTAAAGATGCGTCCCGTCCACGCACCGATTGCTGGGCGTTTGCGGTGATGGCTTTTCAAACACTAACTCTATGGCACCCTTTTATCGGCAAGAAAGTAATAGAATCGAATGAGGAAACAGACTGGGACGCCGAGGCTCCCGCAGAAGATACTCCCCAAAATTTGAATGATCAAGCATACGCTGGCTACCTCCCGTTTATAGACGACGAAAACGACGACAGTAACAGACATTGCGGAGGAGGACTGCCGCATCAACTCGTTCTTACACCTCAACTGAGTACCCTCTTCCAAGAGACTTTCGGGGCAGGACGCCTTCACCCGCATCGGCGTCCTGCAATGACGTTCTGGGCTTTGGAATTGGCACGTGCATTTGATAATTCTATCACTTGTCCAAACTGCAATATGAGCTATTTTTACACACCGGTTATAGAAAATTGCCCTTATTGTCAAACGCCGCGCCCCGCTTTCGTTATTGCAAAAACAAAGCAGCAACAAATGAATTTGTTTGACAACAACAAAACAGCTTTCGAGTTGTCCTTGCCGCATCGTCTTTTTCATTCTTTTTCATTGGAATTTGGAGACAATGCTCAATACGAGGCAAGTGTCAATCTAACCGATAAAACGGTAAAATCCGTACGGGGAACCACCCCCTTTCCGCCCGATTTAAACTTTGAGTTTATCGACATGGACAAACGCAGTACTTCGGAAAAGGAGGAAGAAAATGTACTTTAACGAAATCTCTGCTCCCCAGCTTTCTTTGCGTATTAAACCTGAAGATAGTAACATAAAATTAGAACCCGGTTATGTACAATCCATAAAAAATACTATTCATCGCGGTGAATTTGAATTGTACACAAAGAACTCTGTTATAATAGTTGAACCGATCAATCCAGCTGATGCCAATTTACTCTTAAATACCATTGCGACTGGACGAACCATGCTTGCGCAACTTACCGATCCCGCTTTAGACGGCAGTGCTGAATTGCAACTTGTTCTGTTTAATGGCGAACAATTGGAAATGGGGAACATCGAAATAGGCGTGGACGAAAAAGTACAATCCTCTCTCAGAAAACATACCCTCGACGATGCAGCCCAGCTTCTCTGGGGACAAAGCATTCTCCAGCATGGAGGCAAAACGTATTTCTTCATCGTGGCCGGAAATGCAGCCAGCGGTTACTTGGAAGGACAGGGAAAAAAATCCAATACAGAAAATAAAACGGACTCGGAAAACGTAAATCAGTCGGAAAATCCCGAAATTGAAAACATAAATAATGACCAAGACGAAATCAGGGACGAAAAACAAGACCAAAACGACGACAACAAAAATGAAGATGATAATGGAGACAACGATAATACCGAAATGAATCAAACGCCCGAACAGGCTAAGCGACGTTTCGCTATTCTCGGTGCAGATATTCGTTTTGCACTTACAGAAAGAGACAAAGGAAACGGACATACTATTTTTCTTGCTTCTAAAATTACTTATATCCGTAATCGAACGGAAGACCCCGCATTGCGTCTTGCCTGCGGCAACTTGAAATTTGTGGATTGGACGGTAGCCGGGGAACGGGCGATTCTCGCTAAAACTCAGCTGGACAAGCTTACAGAAAATGATAGCAGCTATCTCAAAAAATGGGATGAGTACGTCAATGAAGAAGGTGCTCTGTTCCTCAATCGC
>CAYZMZ010000215.1:0-6141 GCA_964479655.1 uncultured Planctomycetaceae bacterium | reverse complement strand
ATCAGGGAGAGAAACAAAACAGTCAATCTCCCGTGCAAGTTCCTGCGGTTTCTCAGCCTGCCTTTAATCTTGAATTGACGTCTGAAAAGAAAGCGGTTCACAAAAAGCCGAACAAAGCCCCGTCTGTCCCAGCGATTTCTCCGATGTCTTTTAACTTTGGTCCGGAATCCAGCGGCAAACCGCCGGTTAAATCCGCCTCGGTTTCTAAGCTGTCTGGCGAATCCAAACCGCCGGTTAAATCCGCCCCGGTTTCTAAGCCGTCTGCTGCGGTCAAGCCTATTATAAAGCCGAAAACGACTTCGCAGCAACCCGTTTCGTTTAATCCCGGCTCGCTGAATATAAAATCAACGGCTCCCAAGACGGCAGAGAAATCCAAAAACAGTTCTGCGTCTGTTCGTTCTTCAGGTTCTGCCGCCTCGACATCGACTTCCCAAAAATCCGAAAGAACGCCGGATAAAAGTAAAAAGTCAGGGAAGAAGAATCAAGACAAGGCGAATCAGCAAAAGATGATTATGCTTGCCGGCGGAGGCGCGTTGTTTGTCGTTTTGGTTATCGTCGCCTTGGTTATGGGGGGAGGAAGTAAAGTCGAAACGCCTGAAGGTCATCAACCTACCGCGGCGGAATTAGCGGCTCGGGCCAGAAATCGTGAAGCTCAAATTCGGGCGGAAAAACTGCGTAAAAAGACGGCGAAACTGGATGCGGAATATGCCGCGCAAAAAAGAGGTCCGAAGTCCGAAAAGGTTCAAACGCTTGAACAGGCTGACAGTATGAATCGGTCTGGAAATCTTCAAGGGGCGGCGGAACTATTCAAAAAAGCCCATCAGTTAGACCCGGAAGACGGCTATCCGGTTTCGCAATTGGTGCAAATCTATCGGAAACTGCGTAATAATACCGAAGTTCAGCATTGGGAACAGGTCAACAGCGATATTTCTCAGGGGAATTTAGAGCAACTTCATAAAAGAACCGAAGATAAGTATAAAAAATAGGAGCGGGACGGAGGAGAGGCGTATACGCTAAATGGAGCGCGGACGTTTTGCGTTCGCAATACTTAATATGGCGATCTTTTTTTGATTTTCGTATGCGCTAAATGGAGCGCGGACGTCCTCGTTCACAACACTTAATATGGCGATCTTTTTTTCGTTTTTCGTGCCGGTTGAAATGCTATCTCCAACTCGTATTCTCGATTCTTACTTACAGCCAGCCGCGACGGCGATAATCTTCCGCCGTTTTGGTTAACAGAGACTGCAAATCGCTTTCCCATACCAGACCGAGTTCGCGTTGGGCTTTTTCGCCCGAACAAACCCAGTTTCCGGCCTCCGCCTCGCGGGCTTTATCCAGATTCAAAATCAACGGCTTGCCTCGTAAACGACCGATAATTTCTCCCCCGATACAGGCAATCCAAAATACGGGTAAGGCGGCATGCCAGACGATAATACGATTTCGTCCCAAGGCCTTGCCGATCATTTGTCCTAACTGTCCGTATTCCGGATGTTCGCTTCGACTGACGAAGTAAATTCCGTTTTGATAAGAATTATGGGGATTTCCTGATTCCAGATAGTCCGTTAGCCGGGTTCCTCTTTCAGCGGCGGCGATAAGCGTTTTTACAACATCGTCCGCGAAAACGGTAGTAAATCGTTTACGTTTCCAGCCGGGGCATAAATGCCAGCCGGAACGAGAGATGGCTTTGAACATCGGTAAGCCGTTTGTATCGCCCGGACCTAATACAATCGGAGGGCGAACGAGCGAAATCGGCAGTTTCGGACTGAGTTTTCGCAATTCCCGTTCGGCGGCCAGTTTGCTTTTTCCGTAAACCGAAACGGGAGCTTCGGTCATCCATTCTTCACGCAGCACGGGAGAGGATTGTGCGTGGGAATTGCAGGGCATCGGTCCGGCGGCGGCCAGAGAAGATACGAACAAAAAAACAGGTGTTTTATTTTGTTCAGTGCACGCCAAAGCGAGTTGTTTTGTGTTTTCGCAATTGACGCGGTACATTTCATCGGAATGAAGAGTCTTGATACAGCCGGCAACATGATAAACGCGGTCGGCTCCCGATACCCCCGCTTTAAGGGAGTTGAAATCCGAAAAATCAACGGTTTGGATTTCTACTCTTAACTGACGCAATTTATCCTCTTGAGAACCGACGCGAACCAGACAGCGTACGTTCTCTCCCTGTTCCAAGAGCGATTTTACCAAAGTAAAACCGATAAATCCGGTACTTCCTGTTACAACATTCAATGACATAACTTACACCAATTTTGAAAAATACGTGTTCTCTTTTGACTATATCTGTATCTGAATTAATATGATAGGATATTGGTCAAGCGAAAACAGATTATACGGTTTTCGCCGAGGATTATCCGGGAAAGCGCCGGCTTCCAGACGGCAAACAAACCGTCCTGAAGGCAACGCTCGCGGAAAATCAAGTGTTTATACGGTTACTGCGTGATTTCTCCTCTCGATGTCGTTTGGACTTCGCTCTCCAGAATCAAACAACTTTCTGTTTGATCGATTGGGGCGAATTGAAACGACTGCGGTTTGTTGTTCAAACCGGAAAAACTCAAGCGGAACCAGTATATAGTTTCAATTTATTGTTATTTTACTGTTATACGCGGATCGACAATACTATAAAGTACGTCTGCCAGCAACTGTCCGAGCAGGGTTAAAGTTGAAAACATCAAAACCAGACCCATGATTAGAAAATGATCGCGCCAGGAAATCGCCTGAAGAAACAGTTGTCCGATTCCCGGCCAGCGGAAAATGGATTCCAGAATAACCGAACCGCCGACCAATCCCGGCAACGATAATCCGATTAACGTTACAAACGGAATGAGCGTATTTCTAAACGCGTGACGAAGTATTACGTTAAACTCGCTGACTCCTTTTGCCCGCGCGGTACGGATATAATCTTGGCGAATTACTTCTTCCATATTGGATTTAATAAATCGGCTTAAATAGGCTAAACTGCCGTAGCAATAGCAAACGGTTGGCAGCAGCATGTGCTTAAAATTATCGATAATTTTTCCCCAGAAACCCAGATTGGCGTAGTTGGCGCTGTGCAATCCCGGTTCCAAACGCATAAAATCCCAAGGCATGTACTGATAAAAAACCAGCAGTAATAATAACGCCGCTACAAACGAGGGGAAAGAATACAAGCCGTATAATATTAAGCTCAGCGTACGTTCAACCGGCTTGCCCCGATTGACGGACGAATACAATCCGATGGGAATCGAAAGCAGGTACGTTATCAGCAGCGAGGTTATCGACAATTGCAAAGTCGGCATAATTCGGGAACCAATCGTTTTTAATACCGGGGATTTTTCTCGGGAAGAAAGACCGAAATCCATGGATTTAAAGCGAATAAACGGGTATCGAACAAAGGGAAAGGTGTCCTTAACCAGAAAGACAACCGGCGATATTCGTCCTGCCCAGACGAAGTAACCGATCGTCCAGTGTTTATCCAGGGCAAAATATTTTTCCATTTCTTTTCTGTCGGCCTCAGACATGGATCTGTTGGGATCGAAGCCTTCTTGAATGGTAACCGGAGAACCCGGCATGGCGCGTACGAGTCCGTAAACGATAAACGTTATAAAAAACAGCGTTATGCACGCCATGAACAGTCGTTTTAGTAAAAATTGAAACATGATATAAATGCTATTTCAGTGGAAATATTATACTATAATTACGTGATTTGTTTCCGCGGCGCCGTTTGATTTCGCGTTTTCGGAATAACCAACTTTCGGTATTACCGGATTAGGACGAAATGAATCGTCTGGAATTTAACCGTATTAGCTGTGCAATTTCAAGTAGTACCAGTATAATTTTGTGCAGGTGTAATTACTTTTCCGGCATCTGTTTGGGAATCCAAATCCCCCCTTCGATAATTCCGCGGGGATAAAAGCCGTAGCCGCGAATCCGTTTGCTGACGGCATAAAACGCGTTTCGACAATATAAAAACGTATACGGTTGCTCATCATAAATAATATTGTGAATTTTCCCGTAAAGCGCCATTCGTTTTTCGCGATTATTTTCTCGTTTTCCCAACTCGAACAGACGGTCAACTTCTTTGTTGGAGTAGTATCCGAAGTTTCTATCCGCGCCGGTAGTCCAAATATTGGAACTGGTATCGGGGTCGGTTCCTGTTCCCCAGCCGCCCAGGTAGGCTTGAAATTCGTGGGATTGCGTTCTTTGCTGAAGGGTCGTATATTCTATCGGACGCACGTTGCATATTACGCCCACCGCCCTGAGATTTTGCTGTACCAGCTCGCCAATTTGCATGGGAATTGGATTTGAATTATTTATATACAAGGTAAAATCAAACGGAATCAGTTTTCCGTCAATCATTTTATCGCGGATACCGTCGCCGTCATGATCTTGCCAGCCTGCCTGATCCAGCAATTCAACGCTTTTGGATACATCTTGATGGTACGGCGGCTGAGCGTCTTTGGGATAGGCGGGATTGAGCGGATGAAAAATCCCGTTTGACGGTTCTGCCAAATTATAGAGGATTACATCAAACATTTCTTTGTAATCTATGGCGTACGACATTGCTTTGCGTACACGGACATCGGAAAAATAGGGAGTTTTCTGATTCCAGCAAATATGAAAGGAAGTCCATTCCTGCGCTTGAACTTTTGTACATCTACTGTAAAAATCATCCGATTCGGTTTGGCAGTTCCATTGATTAAAATCGATCTGCATGTAATCCAAATCGCCCCGCTTCATAGACATTAAAGCGGTTTCCGAGGCGGGAATAATTTCTACGCGGATCGTTTTGAAGTACGGCTTGTCACGTACCTGTTTGCCTTTGTGCATGTAAAAATCTTCGCGTTCCTGCAACAGAATAAACTGGTCTGATTTCCGATCCGATATTTTATATGGTCCGGCTACAACAGGGTTTTTTTCGTAGTTATTATGATATTCGCTTTTTGATAAAGTGGGGTCGTCCAAAAATGATTTTTCGTAAATATGCTTGGGTACCGTTGCAAAGTTCATGTTCATCACGTTGGTAACCAAGGCTTCTTTATGAAAAAAGATCACCGTTTGATTATCGTAGGCGACTACCGCTTTGATTTGGTCTGTACCGCTTCTCATGGCAGGAGTTGGAATTTGCCGGGTCATAATCAGCTTGAACGAAAATTCAATGTCGTAAGCGGTAACCGGTTCTCCGTCTGACCACAAAATATCATCACGCATAACAAATTTATCGTACAGCATGTCAGGACTGGTTTGCCAGGAAGTTACAAATTCCTTCGGCGCGTACGATTCCATAGTATCGTAGGTATGACTGAGAATACCGAATCCGATCAGCGTGTATAAATCCTGTTCGGTAGAAGAACTCATTAAAATGGGGTTCGTACTTTTGGCGTCGACGGGAGATTGGCGAATCAGAACTTTGGAATAATCGACCTGTTTCGCCTCGTTTTCGGGTAATCGTCCCAACGTATGACGAATTTTTTCGTTGCTTTCGAGGGAATCGTTTTTTAATTCCAGAGCTTCCTTTTCTGTTATCGGCGCGGGTTTTCCGTTGAGATATTCATACAAAAGCTTATTGGAATCTTTAACTTCCTGATTTTTCCAGCCGCCTTGTTTATTTACCGTTTCGTCCAGCTGTTCCAGCGTAGGCGGATTAAACGGGGAAAGCATATTTCCCAACGCCAAAGGTATCGGAGCATCGGACGGGGCAGGAGTTTCGCTTTCCTCCGAGCCGTCAGCTTCGTCGGTCGATGTTGTTTGAGCGTCTTTTTCCGATATTTCGCTTGCATCGGGCCATTGACAGCCCGATACGACGATCGTTGAAATAATAAACAGCAGAAAATAAAAGGAGTATTTCATTGGATTAATATAATTTTCCTTCCGAGAGTTTATAGGTTCGGTCGGCTTCCATGGCAATTTGCGGATCGTGAGTTACCATAACAATAGTCAGGTTTTCTTTCTCTTTGAGAGAATAGAGCAGTTCGAGAATTTCTCGTCCGGTTTTTTGGTCGAGATTCCCGGTCGGCTCGTCGGCTAAAAGGATTTTCGGATTTCCTATTAACGATCTGGCGATAGCAGCCCGCTGCATTTCTCCGCCGGATAATTCGCGCGGTTTATGATAAACCCGATGTTCCAATCCAACCAGCTTGATTAATTCCATCGCCCGCT
>CAYZMZ010000214.1:0-6156 GCA_964479655.1 uncultured Planctomycetaceae bacterium | reverse complement strand
TTGTCGTTTTGTTTAACGTTGAGTTCGTTTTCGTTGAGCGGGAAATGCCGTACAGCGGTCAATCCGGCTTTGGTTCTAAACTGATTCATTTGTTCATCTGCCGAATACGCCCGGTTGAGCGTATAGGAAAACATCGCGTCGGTAGAATCGGTCCAGCCGTCTGGATTGCAAGGCGGAGTTGAATGACCGACTTCATGTCCTCCCCAGTCCTGCTGCCAGGATTGCAGAGCCTTCGGATACATGTGTTTATCTTGAACCTCTTTTTCGGTGATAGATTTTACATATCGCTTGGCGTAGATTTCCTGACTGAGCGTTTTTTCCCAGAACTCGGGGTTATCGTTTACGACAGCGGTTTTATATCTCCAGGAATCCTTTTTTCCCTCGCCTGCCAAAGAAGAGGGAATTGACCAGCCGGGTTCGCTGCTGTCGGGCGTATAAAGTACAAACGAGTTCGGATCGTTTTTCTGTTTGAGATATTCCGCGATAGCTTCTATATAGTCGCGGCGTTTTTCAAACCACCATTGATAATATTTTTCCCGCAATTGCTTGTCGGATTTAAGCTGTTGGCACGTAACCGGCTGTTTGTTGTTGGCTTGTTCGGCGAACTGCTTCAGATTTTTTTCGTTAAAACTAACGGGATTTGAGGTCGGACGGCATCGCAGCCACGCGCCTAAAAAATGCGGAGTAACCGTTTGTCCGTCTGCGTTTTTTACGCCGGATTTATACTTTAAAATGGTTAAATCCAACATTTTTTCAAAATCGGCAACGGTATCGGGATCGGTAATATCGACGTTAGCTCGTTCGCACCACCAAATATGAGTGTACTTATCCTCACCTGAAAGCCGTTTTGCCCGCTTTTGGGGTCCTAAAGCGACTTCTTTATTGCCTCCAATGGAACCGTAATATTCATAGTAGGGTAAAATCGACATGTCGTATTTTGCGGCCAAGGCGACCAATTCATCCCAAAGACCGTTGTTATGGGGTTGGTAAACCCAGTTATTTCCGCCGTATGGTTCGGAGTTCCAGCCTTGATTATGCCCGAATTCCAGCAGGTCTTTGCAAAACGTGTTCATTCCCATCGCTTTTGCCCAGCGGATTTTATATTCATACCAGTCGGCGGGATTATCGACGCCTCGACGAATCGGCTTGCGGTCTTCCGGATTATTTCCAACCTGAACTACGCCGTCAGCCATTTCTTCCCTCCAAAATAGATGCCGAATCGGCAGGTCTTGGGGCGGATAATTGATTTCTGCTGTAAGTTTCGATTCGTCATCAACGGCATAAAGACGAATCGCGGCAACCGCCGCTCCGGCTGACGTCGGGTCCAGATAGCCGGGCGTCTGACTGAGAATAACCCAAAATCCGTCCTCTGGATTGAGTGGTCTGTCGCCGTTACCTCGGGGACGAATTAGATTATTAAATCGGTTATGAAGCCAAAATAATCCCGACCACGTTTGCATTTTACCGGAAAGTGGATAATTTAAGGATTCTGGGTTATGATTGACGTATCGTCCCATCAAAACGTCGCCGGTGGTAGTTCCGGTTGCCACGCCGTTATTGGCTTCGTTTCCGCCGTTGTGAATGAAAAAAGCGCGGCTGGTATCTTCGGGAAATTCGATGGAAAGTACATACGCCTTGCCGGGAACCAGATTTTTTCCCTTGCCGATTTTCCACGCCATGTACTGAGAGGTTTTGTCTGTCGGCTTTAAAACGCGACAGGGCTGACCGCATAGCTTTTCAACGACCGATTGTCCTTTTGCAGGAAATTCGGCAAATAAAGTAGAATCGGCAATCTGGGTTGAGCAGTTGATTTGATCTACAAGCGTTAAATGTCCCCATTGAGAGGGAATTTCGGCGTAAACGAGGCTGCTTAGTAACAGGAAGGCAAGAATTGGGAACGATGTTTTCATGATTTTTATCGAGTTGAGGAAATTAATACAGTCAATAACAGTACCAGTTTTTTTATTTTACCCGGAAGAAAAGTAAATGTCAATAGTACGAACGTTAAAATAGGTAAAAGGAGAAAACTTTTCCGATAAAATAAAGTTTTTTGCTTATAACGGTTGTGACGATGGACGATATATCAGGCATAAGAGGGAATTTTTATTTTGATATTGAGAAATATAAATATAAATAATAGATATGACTAGAAAGATGAAAGACCAAACCATGAAACGCCCGACTCGGATGGAGATTTTATTTCAGATACTATCCGTAAATCTGGTTTTGACCGCTGTGTTGTTTACGCCGTCGGTTTACGGTGAGAATTTTACGCCGCTATCGACGCTGCATTCTCCGGCTTTTAGTCCCGCAACATCGGCTGGTCCCGAACAGAAAACCGAATCTGCAAATCCGTTTTCCCACCAGAAAAAAACGGATTCGGCAATTGAATCCCCGCGATTTCATAGCGATTTGGGCGCGTTATTAAATGGATTGTCTGAGAAGTCAAACCCCCAGATAAATACGGATAACGCTCCGATTGCCGAGCCTGCTGTCTTGTCGGACGATTCTGTAAATACTGTAACAACGCCTTCGGCTGTAGAAACGGTGAAGACGGAAGAAACGGCGAAGGTCGAAGAATCGAAAGCGGAAGAAGACGAGCCGGCGATTCGGATTATCAAAGCTCCGGTTAGACCTTCCGCCGGGACAATTCAAACGGCTGTTGCTGAGCAGCCGATTCAAAATGAGGCGAATCAACCCGACGATTTATTACCGTACTCGTTCCCCGTTGAACAAGCGGGATTTCAGGAACCTGCGGAATCGGTCGAGGCGATTGTCGATCAGGAAGCCGATCAGAAAATTGTACCCGATACCCCGTTTGTAGCCGAATTGCCGGAGTTTACTCTTGAAGCAGTTGACGTAAAACCGCAATCGACAGAAGTCTCGATAGCGGCTGCCGATTCTGCAACCAAGACCGAAAAAAATGTTTCTGCTGAAATTACGACCAATAATACCTCTGTTCCAAATCAATTGGTAAGCCAGCCCGTTGAAAGTTCTCAACCGACTGCTGTTTTGTCTGCCTCTGTTCCGGCTCAAACTGCGGCAGGAGAATCAAAACAAACGCTGCCAGAGCAGTTGGATATTCCCGCTCCGATAATACCGGAATCGGTTCCGAATGTAATTGATGTTTCCCCTAAAAAGGCGCAGATCAGTTTGCCGTTGTATCCTCAAGTTGAGGGGGCGAATCCGCAATCCGTGCGCGATGATCCGGAGTACGACCAGTTTCGTTCAGAAATGCTTGGAGAAATAGAAAAACATGCCTGGAGAACCGGGAATTTTCAGGTTATTCCGTACGGCTTTTTCTGGGCGAGCATGTCTTACGAAACGCGTCCGTCTCAAATTGGTTCCGCTCCTTTTTTTGAAATGCCGCCGTCCAATACGGGTTCTCAAACTCATGCTGATTATCGAGGTTCGATATTTGGCTTCAATGTTCGCGGACCGCAGATGTCGATGTTTCCCAACGCTAAAATCAACGCCAAACTGGAGTTTGATCTTCAGCGAACTATTGATTATGAAAATAAAGCCACGGTGCACTTACGTCATTGTTACGTAGAAGCGGTTTCCAATGAAGGACGAATTTTAATCGGTCAGACGTGGGATATTATTTCTCCGTTAATTCCCGGTACAATTATGTATTCCGCAGGTTGGCTGGACGGCAACGTGGGCTATCGTCGATGTCAGTTTCGTTTGGAACGATTTCTCAATGTTTCTCCGTGCATGCAGTGGAAATTACAAGCGTGTTTAGCCGCGCCGTTTGCGGGATGCGATACTTCCGAAATGATATATGATGGACAAAACTATCGTATCAAAGACGGTTCCTATCCGATGGTTCAAGGACGAATTGCCGCCGTTGTAGGCTGTCGAAATCAAAAACAAAAGCCGATTGAAATCGGTTTTGCCGGGCATTTTGGCGAAATTCAGTATGGAGAATTGGTTCCGGGAGCAGAGGATAACAATTATTCCGTGAAAACATGGGGCATGTATTTGGATGCCTATATTCCCTTCAACGATATTTGGGGAGTTCAGGGCGAATTGTTCAAAGGTGAAAATATATCCATGTTTCATGGCGGTATCGGTCAGGGGATAACCCTGGGAGCGGATGGACGTCCGGAAGCCGTGAAAACGCAAGGCGGCTGGATAAATCTATGGCTTAATATTACCGATAAGCTGCAGTATCGAGTTGGATATATGATTGATGATCCGTCTAACAGTTTCGAGCACATGAGCGGCTACGCAGTTAGAGGGCGGGCGTTGAATCATAGCCTGTTTACCAACTTTAAGTACAACGTAACGCCTCAATGGTGGGTCGGGGCGGAATACAGCCACGTAGAAACCACCTGGGTTGGTTCTGATCCGGGCGTATCAGCCGGCGACCGAGTTGACCTGGTAAGCTATTTCGGATTCTAATAGAAGTCGGGGGGGAAAGCACCGATTGCGATTATCCCCCGTTGCCCCCGAGCCGGAGTTCCCTGTTTTTTACGGGAAGGCGCGAAGACACGAAGTTCACGAAGACGAATTATAAGGGCTGATTTAGAAAACTGAGTTGAACGGATGTACACGATAATTGTTACGATAAACAATTTTCGGCAGCGGACAGTAGCCCAACAGGAAACACCTATGGGGTTGGGGCGTATATTTTGTGTGATGTTCTACCCAACGGAAAACACCTACGGGGTTGGGGTGTATATTTTATGCGTTTTTCTACCCAACGTAAACAAACCGAGAAGCGTAGCGGGCGGTATTCAAAAATAACGCGATTCACTCAATCACGATCCGCGGGGTTAATGTTGAAACCCTGTCAGTTCAACCGCTACGCAATTGAGATATTTCCGAAAATTTGCTTGGTGCCCCCGAGCCGGGCGCGGAAAATGTTCCGCGCGGGAAGCGTTCTGTCTTGGGCTGATTTAGTTCAGGTAGCCGTATTTTTCCATGTACTGTTTCCAGACCGGGTGCTCTAAAATGCGGTTTTGTAAAGCGGTGTCGATTTCATACTTGTTCTTTTTATGCCCTTTTTTCGCTTCGCAGTACTCGGTTAACGCGGCGCGGGCGGGTTCAAAATCGCCTAATTCCAGAGTTGAATAAATCTTCTCCATCATAGCGACGGGCTCTGAGGTGAGTTCCTTAAACGAAACGTTGATAAGCTGATTGCTGGGAATATCGACGGAATCTTCCCAGAACGATTCGTACATAATATCGAACAGCTGAAATACGTAATCGTCCCAGTCTTTAACCGGGTGCTGGAAGCCGTTGTCTACCGATAACCGTTGCCATAAGTTCACCGTAGAGGGGAACAGGGTCAGCGGGTCTCGATGAATATGAACGAACTTGGCGTTGGGATATAATTCTCGTAAAAGAGCGACGCGGGCAGTATGCGTGGGGGACTTGAGAACCAATCGCTTTCCCTTTTCCTGGTACGTTAAGCACTGCATAAACCAATGCAGCGTCTTTTTCCAGGATTCGCGCGCGGCAGGCGATACGTTTTTCAAAGACAGAAAATCAATATCTTTCCGCGTATTGTTGGGGAAGGCAATATTAACGTAGGGCGACGGTTGACCTAAATTGCAAAGAGCGAACTCGTCTTCCTGCGGCGAGGTCCAACTCATATCGACGTTATCCATCGGGCGCTTGCTGGGCAAGTAAACTACGTGGGGAATAATCCACCGGGTAGATACAAAATGATTCGGGCTGAAACAGGAATAGCAATCGGGAAACGCGTTACGAGCGTCCTTGACAAATAACTCGTGCAGAAAAGTCGTACCGCTTCTCCAATGCCCGATAATAAATACCGGCGGGATTTCAATTTCCGTCCGGCGAATTGCCGAGCCGATAGTTGCTCCTTGCAAAGTACGCAACCCCGTATTGAAAACCGAGCAGCCTCCGTTGATCAAAGCCATGCACCAACGAGACGGCGCGATATAAAATTTATTCCGAATAAGCAACTTGGCAAACGGAGTTATGTTCATACCGTTCCAGATACGAGGATACCAGAATCTGTCTTTATAACCACCGACTTCTTTTGCGTACTTGCTGGGATTTTCTGCCATTATAATATCAAAAACCTTGAATAATTATACTATGATTACTTGATTATTCCGATCGACGCCGTTTTGATTTCGCTGTTACGTGAATAAAAATTCACGCTCTTATCGATTAAGG